>JANNDQ010000755.1:0-4892 GCA_031387965.1 Chamaesiphon sp. OTE_75_metabat_567 | reverse complement strand
CCCCAACCCCCCAATTCTGGGGGACTTTGAATTCTCTTACTCCCCCAGAATTGGGGGCTGGGGGGCTGATTTCAGGATAGATAGTCGATTCTACACTTGTGTATACACGGTAGCTTTTTAAGGGGGATTTAGCGGCTCCCGTTCGTCGGGTTTCCCGACGGATTAGGGAGACAAGACAGGGGGATTCCAACCTAAGCCGGAGCAATTAGAGCGAGATCGTTCTTAACCGAACCGTATTGATTCACCATCTACCAATTTATGCGCTGTACACTAATTATTCATACACTGAGTTCTGGCGGTGCCGAGCGGGTGATCTCCAGAATGGCAAATTATTGGGCAGAAAAGGGGTGGGAGGTTACTTTACTAATTTTCACAGATGGGAAAGAGCCACCATTTTATCAACTCAATCCTCTGATCGATTATCGCCCGCTAGATATTGGCGTAGTCTCGACTAATCCAGTAGCTGGAATTTGGAATAATCTCACTAGTGGCAGAGCGCTCCGCACGGCGATCGTGCAGAGCAAGCCAGACGTGGTGATTAGCTTCCTAGAGCGAACTAATGTGGTCACAATTTTAGCGACTCGATCGCTAAATATCCCCGTTTTAGTTTCTGTCCGTAACGATCCAGGGATGCTTTCCCCTGGCAAAATGTGGGAAGTATTGCGGCGCTGGACTTATCCATTCGCAGATCGAGTCGTCGTCCAAACTGAACGAGCAGGGAATTATTTTCCGGCAAAGCTACAAGATCGGATTGTGGTGATGCCAAATCCCGTCATTTTGCCGCCAACGGAACCGAGTGAACAGATAGCTATTTTACCAGGCGATCGATCTTTGATTGCGATCGGTCGGCTCACATATCAGAAAGGCTTCGATCTGCTGCTAGAAGCCCTAGCACAGCTTAAAGATAGTTATCCTGAGTGGACGCTGACTATTTTGGGCGAAGGGGAACTACGCCCTCAATTAGAGTCATTGTGCGATCGGCTCGGATTAAAAGATCGGGTTTATTTGCCTGGGCGGCTGCCTAATCCCCATGAATTTCTGTGCCAAGCAGATATTTTTATCATGTCTTCGCGATTTGAAGGCTTTCCGAATGCCCTGTGTGAAGCAATGGTGTGCGGACTGCCAGTGATCTCGACCGACTGTCCCAACGGCCCGCGCGAGATTATTCGGGAGGGTGTCGATGGGATATTAGTACCGACTGAAGATGTGTCAGCGCTAGCAGCTGCAATGGAACGACTGATGTCCGACCCCGAAACGCGCAAATCTCTGGCAACAGCCGCACCCGAAATTGCCGATCGATTTAGTTTAGAGAAAGTGATGCTGATGTGGGAATCATTAGTTAAAGCAGTAATCGAGGAAAAATAGAAAATGTCGGAACAACGAATTGCCTTCTTTCTGCCTACCTTAGCTGGTGGCGGTGCGGAGCGAGTCGCCCTAAATTTACTCAAGGGGATGCTCGAACGAGACATTCCGCTAGATTTAGTCTTAGCGGACGCGGATGGCCCTTATTTGGAGCAAGTACCAACCGGAGTAAGGCTGGTAAATTTGGGCACAGGGCGAGTGACTAGAGCGATTCCGGCGTTGGCAAGATACTTAAAAGAAACTAAACCAACTGGACTGCTCTCACACATGAATCACGCCAATGTTGCGGCAATTGTGGCAAAAGAGTTGGCACGGAGCCAGACGACGCTGGTAGTGGTAGAACACGATACCCTCTCAGCTAGCAAGTCTAACTTACGCCGCAGTCAGTTTCTCCCCCCCGTAATGAAATGGCTATACCCGCGTGCTGATGTGATCGTTGGCGTATCGCAGGGTGTTGCGGAGGATCTCGATACTCAACTGGGTTTTAGGGCTGGCACAGTTAAGACAGTCTATAATCCGGTGATCGATCGAGAAACAATCTCAAAGGCAAAGATGCCATTGGAGCATCCTTGGTTTCAAGCGGGAAGTCCGCCAGTGTTTCTGGCAGTAGGCAGATTCACGCCTCAGAAAGATTTCGCAAACCTAATTGCGGCGTTTGCAGTAGTACGCCAGCAAAAAAATGCGCGGCTGGTAATTTTAGGTGAAGGTGAGCTGCGCTCAGAATTAGAGAGCCAGATCCACAGCTTAGGCATCGCCGAAGATGTCTTACTACCTGGGTTTGTCCAAAATCCCTATGCCTACATGGCTAATTCCACCGCTTTTGTACTTTCGTCCCGATGGGAAGGTTTACCGACTGTATTAATAGAAGCAATGGCTTGTGGCTGTTCGGTTGTGGCAACTGATTGTCCTTCTGGACCTCAAGAAATTTTAGCTGGTGGAAAATACGGTCGATTAGTACCAATTGAAAATGCTTCAGCACTCGCAGAAGCGATGATTCAGGTCTTAGATCAACCATTAGATCGAACGAGTTCAATCGATCGAGGTATGTATTTTTCAGCCGAGCGAGCAGTTTCTGAATACCTCAAGCTATTTGACTATCAATCATAGTAAGGTCAGTTTGATCTATGGAACCATCAACATCTAGCGATCGACAAGAACAACTTCAGCAGATTGGCAAACAGAAAAATAAAAACTTTTTATTCTATTGCCATTGCACTTTAGCTGTCAGTGCAGTGCTGATTTTCTTTACCTCTTTAGATGTTTACCTATGGGAAACTCTTAAATTAATCACACCAGTTTCATATATATATTTATTTATAGCTGCAACACTGCTACTGGTAATTACTGCTAAATTTTCTAAAGTTAGGTACGGAGTGCCGATCGAGCTGGTGATTTGGTGTGTCGCCTATGCGGCAATTTCTTCTTTCTCATTTTTAATATTATTATCATTTCCTTCATATACTGAAGAAACCGGAATTCAGCAGCTGCGGACTAGAATTCTATCAGAAGTTTTCCTGGTAGTGATGTTTCTGGTATTCTCTAAATATCCCAAAGTGCAGACCCTTGCGAGATTGGCAATTTGTCTAGCGGTAATCCTCGCAGTATTTAATAATCTGCTAGAGTTCATCGATCCTCTTGCCTTCGCCGGACTAAATAATACTGGTAGAGCAGCAGGATTTTATATCAATCCAAATATCACGGGTTGTGCTTTGATGTTGGGGATGATCTTTGGCATCGGCGTACTGCCACAGAAGCTCCGAATTTTTTATGCAATTATAGTTTTGGTTGGTGTCGTGATGACGTTTTCCAGAGGAGCCATGTTTGGCTGGCTATTCGTGATGGGGATTTTTTATAAGTCGGAGTTGATTTCACGCAAACAGACGCTGATCTGGGTTGTGAGTATTCTGGGCATATCTTTCTTATTTGGTTCAGTTTTGAGTACAATTTTCGATCTAGACGAGTTACAACGTTCTGGCTTAGTAACGGCGAATTTTGATAATATCCGCGAACGATTGGAATGGTTTCAAAATCCTAAATCAGAAGATTCTGCGGATTCTCGGTTAGAAGTAGTTGCAATTGCTTGGAAAATGTTTGGCAATCATCCCCTGTTGGGAAATGGATTAGCCTCCACAGACAACCTAAATAATTGGGGGATATCTACACACAATATGTATTTGCTGCATATTGCAGATCATGGGATTTTTGGGATATTTATTCTACCCGCACTCGTTTTTGCAGTGACTTGGAAAGCTCAAGGTGAGAGCAGAGATATCGCTTTGGCATTTGGTGCTTTTATTCTACTCTGGGGCTTTTTTAGTCATAATATTTTGGAAGAACGCTACATTTTAATCTGCTTTTCGCTGATGGCAGCGATGAATAGGAGCAGCAGATTTAGGCGGAGGCGCAGGAGTTTGCAGCCAGAATTATCAAGGCTCTTTTAGATGGTGCGTTACCCTTGCGGGATAACACACCCTACGAGATCATGCTGGACTGATCGATTACTTGCAAGTCCCTTACTTATCGATTTCTGATTTCATGCGTTCGAGCGTCTGATTCATTTGCTCGAACATTTGGATTGGCGTTACGCCAAACTGACTCATCTGCGTATTCATCTGCTCGACGGTCATTTTTGCCATGAAATCATCAGAAAGTTCAAACCGCTTCATGAAAATCTTATAGCGATCGAGTAACGTTTCCATCCGCTCAATGAAGACAATTTTACCGTCGCGATCGAACTTACCATACTTACTACCCAGCTGCGTCAATTGTTGATAATCTTCAAACAACTGCTTAGCTTCTTGTTGGATGACTTCAGAATCAAAAAATCCCATGACAGATAATTATGGTAATAAGGTTAAACTTAGTAGTGAGAGGGTGACAATCACCGCGCATATCTCACATCTTAAATCAGTCTTGAGCCACTGAGAACTGCGGTTTCCCGTATGAGAGGATCGGTTAATGTTCGACACCACTACACCCAAGAATCGTCAGGTTGCGATCGTCCTAGCCTTGGCTAGTATGACCATTCCTGTGGCTGGATTTCACAAATTTTATCTCGGACAACCGATTTGGGGGATCGTTTATCTATTATTGTCTTGGACTCCAATTCCCCATATTGCTGCCGCTATCGAAGCTGTCTGGTATCTAACTCAAGATAATACTCACTTCGATCGTGATTTTAACTCAACGATCGCTCCGCAGGTTCAACCGATGACTAGTGTGGCTGAATCGATCCGCGAACTGGATCAACTCCGCGCCGATGGTTTAATCTCGGAATACGAATTTGAGCAAAAACGTCGTCAATTGCTCGATCGAGTCTAGCTTACCGTTGGCGGTAGCGGAGCGCTTGCCCCGCAATAGGCGACTGGAGGGAACCTTTATCCCTTGACTACTTCCTTAGTTTTATTGAATCGTCGCAATAATCACGGTGATGTTATCGCTGCCACCATGCTGTTTGGCAGCATCGATCAACGCTTGCGCTGCTAGATCTTCAGTCTCGGCTTGCAGGTGAATTGCGATTTCATCGTGGG
>JANNDQ010000727.1:0-5090 GCA_031387965.1 Chamaesiphon sp. OTE_75_metabat_567 | reverse complement strand
CCAGCTACAACGGCTCCCAATGGCCCACCAAATACCCAACCAAGTCCAGTGGCGATCGCCGCAGGTGTCAAGCCTTCAAGGGTTGATGAGGTGCGTTCTGGTGGTTGTTGATTGGGCTGTTCGGATAATAATACTTCCGGTGCTGCTGGTAACGCGATCGCGAGTGGCTCTACAATAGGATTGCCAAAAAAGCTACTTGCTTTATCAGCCCAATCATTAACTTCTCGCTGAGAGTGCTGCAAGCGTGGACGGACATTACTTGCTTCCCACTCGCTAAATTTGCCCTGTTGAATAGTAGTGATTAAAATTGACTGATAAAAGCTAATTAGATTAGGTAAATACAACCACTGCTCGATTTCTTTGAGGCTAGTTTCCCATCCAGTTTGAATCAATTTCTGAGCTTGACGTTTGAGAGCTAATTCTTTCTCTCCTTTGTTATTGCGATCGCTAATTTCTAGATTCAAACCAGTAATCTGTGCTTGTAATAGTCCTTGAATTTCTAAGCTAATCGACTGTAGTACTGGCAGCCGAACTTCAGCTAGCTCCTCCCGCTGATGGGAAACAATCGCTTGCAGCGCCGAAACAAACTCTGATAGTCCAGAAGTATGTAAAGTTGCATCATCCCCCTTCAGTCGGGCACGGAGTGCAGGTAGAGCATCCACTCGATAGAGATTACTAATCCCTGGCGGTAATTGCGATCGAAAACTCTCAGCGACAAACCGGAGCCGACGTTGAACTTCCTTCTGTTCCTCCGGCTCTAACATATTCGTGAAATTTGCCACGAATACCACCGTATTAATTCCCCGATTTTCCAACCAATCCCGCAGATGTTCACGCTCTCCCAACGTCATTAATTTACGAACATCCAACACATTCACCACCAAATCCGCCGCCAATAATCGATCTCGTACTAAGTTATCCTGCTCCTCACGATCGTTTGTACCTGGTAAGTCGATTAATTCTACCCCAGTTTTTAAAAACGGATGGGGAAAGCTCACCTCTACTTCTAGCACATCATCCCGCATCCGCCGATCGTCATCTAAGGTCGCAAATTCAGTTAAAACATCGGTATTCTTCGCAGATATTATTTGTCCATTAGTTAAAGTGATTTTAGTTGCTAATTCTTCACCATAAACAACTTTAATCGCTGCTCCAGTAGTGGGTATGAGATCGATCGGTAATGTTTTATTACCCAAGATTGCATTTAATAATGTTGACTTACCATGATTAAAAGGGCCAAATACGGCGATCTGATAATTCGATCGATCTGATTTATTAGTAAGTGTTTTGAGATCGTTACCCAGTCTAGAGTTTGGGTCAATTTCTAGCTTGTTAGCTGCGGTTTGGAGGTGGGTAAGGAGTGAGGCGTTCATGCTTTGACGATCGAGTTAAGTAATTTATCAGCCTAGATTTAGATGCTTTTAATATTTATTTAACCGATCTTGCCAATCAGTAGGATTTCGCTTGGTGTGGAAGCAAGCAATTACAAAGATCGTATCTCCTTCAACAATATAAAAAAGAGCATAAGGGAAACGTCTGACTAGTGTCCGTCGAGCTTGTTGGTAGATGATTCGATAGGCAAGAGGATTACGCCCGATTGTCGATATACAAGCATCAATTGCCCTCACAAATTCAGAACCCAAACCTGAATCTTGTGATTCATACCATGCAAAAGCATCTTCTAGATCTAACTCTGCTTCTGGGCGAATAATGAGCCTGTAATTCATTGGGGAGAGCCTAATCTTCGTTTGACAATTTCCCAAGTAGAACCAGCAGTAGGATCTTGCTGATGTTGTTCGAGTCTGTGCTCTAGTTCTTGTTGTTGTGCCGGATCTAATTGAACTTCATCTTGTCTATCTAGAATACTATCCCATAGATCTTCTGCGAGTTGAATACGCTCGGAAATGCTTAGTTGGGAAATTTCAACTTTGAGAAGTGGATGGTTGCTCATGCTAATTTAGTTTGCGAAGTTACATCAATATCAAAATTATAGCACTGTGACAAATTGCAGATTGCGACCCTAATCCATCTGTCTCGTTTGGTAAGTATTTGAGCAAAAGAAATAAGTCTTACTTGATTATCTAGTTTTAGATGTGTAGGGTGGGCAGTGCCCACCACATATTTTTAGTTGATATCTTCACGGATTAACCGTTTAAGAAGCTTTGGTAGAAAGACTCGATCGATTCAGATTCTTTCACCACATCAGCTTCAAATTGTTGTAACCGATTCACCTCACTAGCTCGATCGATCTCTTGAGATTCTTTCTGTTTGACGAGATTCTGAAGTTCGCCTTTACGGGCATTAATATCATCATCAATGCGCTCGATCACTTCCTGTTCATAGTTATCAAAACACTCCTGAGCAGCACTATAAATCGGTTGCCATTGTTCTTTAGAAATCTCTGGCAAACTAGCAACTAATTGCTTTTTAATTTCCTGAGTGAAGAACTTGCGGGCATGATCGATTTGGAAAGCGGCTACACCGATACTTGCGGCTAAAATTCCAATTGGGCCGAGGATAGCTCCGAATAAAATCGCAATTCCAGCAGTTGTAAAGAAGTTTAGCATAATGCTTTGAAAATTGAAGCCGCCTGCTGCTAGGGCTACGCCTGCAAAGTTACCAGAAGCGAGGGAAAATAAACCCATTGCCCATTTTGCCCAGGATGGTGTTCCATCATCTTCGAGTGAGTTATTGCGAGTATGAATTTTACCTGTGAGCTTCTCAGCCATCTCTTGGGTGATATTTTGATAATCTACGCCATGCTTCTTCGCTTGCTCTGAGAGTTCGCTAAAAGCAGCTGTAAGTTCTTTCTGCGCAGAGAGCGTCCAGACAGCATATTTATCATTTACATACTGCTGGAATCCTTTCTGAGCTGATTGATTGAATTGTTCGCGCTTACTATTACTAAAGAAGTCTAAAAACTGAAGATCTGAAGGTTGATAAGCCTGGAAATCTCGATCGAATGTACCTTCCAATGTGAGTAAATAAGTTTTCATTGAATCGGCGATTGATCGAGCCTGCCTGTCACGCACACGGCGAATATCATCACGAAATCGATCGCGAATCTCTTGAAGCTGATTAAATTGCGGTTCGACTGCTGCAATTTTGGCTTTGAGTTCGAGCACATCCGCATCTAATAACGGAATTCGTCGGGCGACGGCTTCTGATACGTGGCTGCAAGTTTGTTTAGCAATAATTCGGGCTTGACGGAGTTCAGCAATTGCTCGTTCTTGAGTCAAAAATGTATTGAGAGCATTAATAAATGGTGGGAAACCAGTTCCAACTAAATCGGCATCTTGATCTTTGATCCGGCGGCGGAGTGCGGTAATCGAAGATAGCGGAAATACTCGCTCATCGTAAATATCGTAGCCATCAACCTTACAATATTCAGCTAAGTTAGCTTTAAATACACGATTGAGTTTGCCCTCTGCATCAGCTAACTCAGTTGCCTCGTCAGGATCGATTAATGACTCCTTTACCCGATCCCAAGCATTGATCAAAAAGAATACACTCAAGCCGCGATCTTTGACATAGTTCTCTAGATAGCGACGTTCGCCCAATGTACATGGTTGAGATGCACTGAGGACAAATAACACCGCGTGACAATTATTGAGATAGCCGAGCGACAATTCATTCCGCGCTTCGGTATCATTTAAACCTGGACTATCAATGATTTCAATTCCTTTTGATAGTAGTTCCAGTGGATATTCAACTACGGCATAATCTACATCAGGAAAAGCGGGTTGATTACTTTCTTCTAATTTTTTGGCTTCAGCTGGATCGATCGTATATTTAGTTTTGAAGGCGCTAAAGTCGATCGATTCCGGTGCTTTCCCATCTTTGAAGTGAACGGTGACTTTTTTCTCCTCGCCATACCGCAGTACTGTCAGTAATGCAGTACAAGGATTGACATCACTCGGTAAGATATTCTCTCCGATTAAGGCATTTAGAAACGTACTTTTGCCCCGTTTCATATCGCCCAATACCATCAGTCGAAATACACCTTGCTGAAGATTGGTACTAGCCTTGGTTAAATCTGCTAAATCTCGATCGAATCCCATTTCCCCAGATCCATTCTGGGCAGCGAGTTCCGATTTCTGAAGATTAGTTACCATCCGGCTGAGGCAGCTAGCTACCTCTTGACGGACTCTAGCAACTCGATCCAAATCTTGGAGAAAGCGATTAGTTTTGGTAGAAGATGTCATAAAAGATTTAGAGTTGGAGGACAAAGTTAATATCTGAATGCTTTGACAAAGTACCTAGAAATTATTACAGCTACAAAGAAATAATTAATTATGATTTGTGACCAAATTCTATCCATGCCCATCCGACGGCACCGATGAGAGCAAAGAAGGAAATCCATGCTAGCCATTGGGACACATACACGACTACAACACCCACCAAGAAAAAACCAGAAAGTTTAGCAGCAACAATCAAATCTCTTTTGAAACTACGAGTTGGTTTGCGGCTACTAGTGTCTTTTACTGTTGGGTGAAAAGGAGGATCGATATGATGAACTTCTAATTCTAGTTCGCGCAATCGTAGCTCTAGCTCACGTTGGCGGAGTTGTTCTTCTCGCTCTTGATGGTTAGTTTCCGGCATCGAACTTACTCACTACTAGAATTAACTAAGGCACTGCCTCACTTTTGCCAATCTAACCGAGCGATCGCACTCCAGTCAACCGTGAACCTACGGACAGAATTGGACTCGATCGTCAGCTAAAATTAAACTAAGCATTGATACTCAGAATCTGCAATTAATTTACCTATAAATATGCCAAAAGACAGCAATAAAATCGCCTACCGCGAATTCGGTGACGAAGAACCCGATCTAGACGATACCGCCGAACTACCACCCAACCAGCACAAACTGAAAATCGAAGCCTCCAGAAAGGGTAAAGGTGGTAAAACAGTTACCATCGTCAGTGGCTTCCAAGTATCGCCAGAGACGCTTAATAGCCTCACCAAGGTGCTCAAAAATCAGTGTGGTGCAGGTGGAGCAGTCAAGGATAATTCGATCGAGATTCAAGGCGATCATCGCCAGAAGCTATTGGAGATTGTGACGAAGTTGGGCTACAAGGCTAAATTGAG
>JANNDQ010000724.1:0-4693 GCA_031387965.1 Chamaesiphon sp. OTE_75_metabat_567 | reverse complement strand
TTGATATTTCCATTGTCAATCTAAGGTAATGGTGCGGGTATTTACTTACATTGACCAGAGCAAATCACATCAAAAGATAGATATTATCTTTAATTACCGTATCAGAAATGGATTACTTTTTGCATCCGTGTTGTCTTAGTTGATCGACGATCCCCACTAAAAATCCTTATATACTCAGTACTTGAGATGGAAAACTATTTTCGCAATCTTAAATAAACTTAATTATCTAGCCGATGTGAATCGAGGGATTAATCTATCTATTGGTGGACGTAGTTTAGAGTAAACTCTGCAATGCTGGATTGATAGTATTAAAGTTTCAGTCAAAACCCGCCCTCCCCCACGAGAAGGTCTCTTATGCACAATACCTTATTTGATAAACTATTTCAGGATGGCAATGGTCAAATAGTAATCGGTCAGATGCCAAATTTACCAATTATAATTTGGGTTGTAGCTAGCTTATTGCAAGCAGTTTATAAGACTGGGGAAATTAATCTAGGGCTGGACATATTAGCCTCTAGTTCTCTATTTATCTGGGCGATCCAAGAATTATTTCAAGGCGTTAATTACTTCCGTAGAGGCTTAGGCTTAATTGTGTTAATTGGTTTGATTACATCGTCACTTTAATTATGTCCGGCTACTTATCAGAAAATCATCGTCGGGGCAATACATTAATTACCCCGACGATGATTTTGGTGGATCTGCACTAAGAATATGTTGGCATCTTACTACGCCAAGGATTTGCCAAATATGCTTAACACTTTACCCAATTTCTGGATTACACTTTTGAAACCGCGTCCGGCAGTTGCAGCTGTGGCAGATGTCAGATCGCCAATTTGGATTAATTTCTTGCTGAGATCGGTACCTTTCACTTTATCTTCTCTGAGGATCTGTTTGAGATTTTTGAGTTCGGTAGCGATCGCTTTGAGAGCGCTATCTTCAGATTTATGTAGAATTTCATACCAGAGATCGATCGTCGTCACAGCATGTTTGAGATCGATTTTCTTAGGCTTTTGCTCTAGGATATCCACAACTGCATCTAGTGCTGCGAGATGATCTAAATCGTCAGATTTCGACAAAGATCGACCGAGTTTAGCTAGCTGTTTACCAAGGTGTTGAAGTGGTGTTTTGAGCTTTGATGCAGATTGAGTGGCAATTTGGGTAGTTTGTTCGCCCAGATCACTGATTAATTCACCGAGTTCGTGTCCATTTGGCTCTTTTCGCTTCAGGAGTTTTTGGAGTTCCTTTAGTCCAGTTGCGATTTCTTTCGCGCCTGGTTGCTGAGCTGTTTGGACTAAGCCATGCAGTGCATTAATCATTTTTAGGGCTGCATCAGGATCGACAGTGGTGATTTCACCCTTGAGCAATTGGGAAAGTGACTCTAGTTTTTTGACAGCTTCAACATCATCTGTGAGATCTGGATCTGCCAATTTAGGGGACTTTTCTGCTCTTTTTGGCTTCTCCTCAGCTTTGGGAGTAATGCTTACCTGCTGAGCATCTTCAATGCCTAGAGAGTCCTCTTGAGTTGATTCTCGCTTGTCTTGAATTTGTCGCTCACTTGCCATGATGCTAGATCCTCGATCGATAATTAACATTCAGCTTACAAAGGTTTTACAGACATTTCCTCATCCAAAAGAGGTAGATCTAGCGTCCATTCATCCGAGCGTGAGAATGACAATTCAGGTCTGTGGAGACGCTGTGCGTTGGCGAAGCCTGCGCTCTGCGCTTACGGAAAACCAGAGGAACGCGAGCCGCTGTTTGGAAAAGTTGGGTTTGTAGCTAGCACTAGTCTTATTGTCCTAATTTAAGCATCTCAATTTCAATTTTATGTCGGTCAACTATTTCTAGTGGAAAATTGATCTATGCCTTTTGAGAGAGAAGTTTTGACTAGCGCTCTGGTTAGAATTGGCTGATGTTTGAGTCAATTATTACTCGAATCAGATCGTTTTTTATTGAAGGGAGATACTCATGATAAGCTTTATTTCTACAGCAATTGCTGGAGTCAAATCTTGGTTGAATCAGCTACAGGCACAGCGGTTATTATCGATCGCCCTACTTGGTTTTCTAATCCTCACAACTAATGTCGATCCGGGTCTGACTAAGCAAGCAGCCACCAATAAAATTGACAAGATGCTCTCGCAAGATGACAACCCCGACAGACCAAAAACAACGAGCGAATGGAACAAACAGGCGCAGGAAGTCAAAGGTGATCCGGGCGAACGACTAAAAAGAATTGGTGAACAATCAGTAGATGCAGTCAAAGAATTTGGCCAGATGTATCCAGACGTAGCTGAAAATAGTGCTAAAGCGCTGAAAAAGTAGGATGATAACTACATAATTCTTACTAACGATGGAGTCACTTATCCATGGTTAGTTTTTATATTAGGATCATTGCCGCAATTTATCACTGGAACTAACTATGTCCCAACTTAAAGCTGTTATCTTTGGTGCAATTGGCACGATCGCCGAAACGTCTGACCTCCAACGTCAAGCATTCAATTCAGCCTTTGCTGAAGCCGGACTGGATTGGCACTGGAATGCTCAAACCTACCACGATTTACTCAAAATCAATGGCGGTCAAAATCGGCTCAAGGCTTATCGTGATGCCGACTCAGCTCGGAGTGGCATTTCAGATCGGGCGATCGCTGCCCTCCACACTGCCAAAACTGAGCATTATGTCACTTTGCTCGAAAATACGCCTTTACACCCCCGCAAAGGCGTGGTAGAGCTGGTTAAAGCATGTAGAAACGAGCGGATTAAGGTAGCTTTTTGTACATCGACGGCGAAAGCTAATGTCGAGGGAATCGGCGCGGCATTGTCTGGTTTATTGCCATTCGACCAGTTTGAAACGATCGTCACTAGAGACAAGATTGATCGACCCAAGCCAGCCCCAGATGCCTATCTCTATTGCCTCCAACAACTAGGTGTAACTGCTGAGGAAGCGATCGCGATCGAAGACACTCCCGTTAGCATTGCCGCCGCCAAAACTGCTGGAATCGCAACGCTAGCTACGCCGGGAGCAACCACATCAGACCAAGATTTTGCTGGTGCTGATTGGATCGTCTCTGACTTGGGTGGGATGACAGTCGATCGATTGTCAGCACTACTTTCAGGCGCAGTGGCATCTGGCAACCTATTTTAGTAAGTAAGATCAGGTTTTAGACATATTAAACAGATGGATTTTTGCGCACTTTCCCCGTTTGGGGTCGAGGCTAATCGGATCGGTATCACTGATTTGGACGATCGAGATATCACTGCTGTGAAGCAGGCTCTTGCCTACAATGGATTTGTAGTCTTCCGCAATCAGTCAGCGAATGATGCAGAATTTGTGGCATTTCTCGATCGATTAGGCTCGCTAACGTTTACAGTCGGTGAAATCGCTGTTCCCGACCAGCCGGACTTGAATATTGTCAGTAATGTTGGACGGATTCGCCCGCCCAGAAGCGTCTTTCATACCGATACTAGCTATATTGCCGAACCTCCTGCCTTCACTGGTTTGCGGGCGGTATCAGTACCTGTACCAGATGGCGGTGAGTTCTTTTTTTCCGACCAGTATCGGGCGTACGAAACATTGCCAGCTGCGGTGAAGGAGCAGCTGGCGGATGCTCAGGTGCTACACGTCGTGTCGGGTCTGACCCTAGCAGCAGACGTAGAGAGCCAATGCTGGCATCCCTTATTCCGCCGACACCCGATTTCCGGTCGGCTGGCGCTATTTTTATCGACTCCAGAGCGCTGTCAAGCTATTGCTGGCATCCCGTCCCCAGCGGCTAGCCGCATCGTCCGGTTACTCTATCAGCATTCACTGCGCCATTATCGGCTGTACTGTCATCACTGGCAGCCAGACGATATTTTGGTTTGGGACAATCGGTGTACGATGCATCGAGCTGACTTGGCTCAATTTAGCGGCGACTGGGCAACGTCGGCACTCCGCGATCGCGTATTACATCGCGGTTTGGTGTTAGATCGAAGCTGCTAATTTATTCCTAGCGACAAATTACACATCTAGGATCATCCCGCCACTGCTCATGAGTTGGCATCGATTGCCCAATTCACCTGGCGCAAAATTCCTCTCAGTAGAGCTACTTCATTTGGGGAAAGTTGACTGCGATTGTATAACCGCCGAATTTTTCCCATGCGATGAGTAGCTGTATGGGGCAGTAGATAGCCAATTTTCAACAGTAAAGTCTCTAGTTGCTCATAATAACCTTCCACTAATTCAACGGGTGCAATATCTAATGGTTGAGGGATTTGGGTGGGAATAATTGGTAAATCACGATCGATCTGACTCGCACACATTTGCAATTCATAGGCACAAACACCCACTGCCTGAGCTAGATTGAGCGAACTATATGCAGAACCAACTGGAATCCGAATATATCGTGTGGCATAGTTTAGCTCCGCATTTGTCAAGCCACTATCTTCTCGCCCAAAGATCAATGCTGTTGATTCATTACTCTCTAGCAGCCAAGGCAAAGCTTGTCTGGGTGTCTCCAACTGTGTCGGAATCGCTCGTGCGCGGGCAGTCGTTGCAATCACCCGTGTACAGCCCTGTAGAGCTGTCGGTAAATCTGAGACAATCTGCGCCGATGTGAGCAGATCGATCGCATGTACTGCCATCCGCGTGGCTTCTTCGCCATTAACATCACATTGGGGATTGACAATTACCAGTTGTGTCAATCCCATATTTTTCATCACC
>JANNDQ010000686.1:0-2564 GCA_031387965.1 Chamaesiphon sp. OTE_75_metabat_567 | reverse complement strand
CGGATACCGATGAGAGATGATTTATGAAGTCTAGTAGTCCTGAATTAGAGACAATCGAGCATCTGAGTCCAGTGGCGGCTCGGATGATGTTAGCAGCCTTACCAGAACACATCCGTAAGGCTTTTGAGCGACGCGCACAGGAGATAGACTATCCAGTTGAGGCTGTTTTAGAGATGGCGATTGCCGGATTTTTGGATAGTGAATCGCTAAGTTTTGAAGATTGCCAGCCTCGCTATTAGGCTTGATACATTCAATAAACCGTTTGGAGCGTGAATATGATCGAACCAAACGCTTAAAAAGAAAAGGATAGCTCGATCGAGCTACCCCTTCTTTTCTCTCTTATGATTTAGAGATAGAAACGATCGATTTATTCGATCGAAGCTGGGCGTTCCAGGATCTCGAAAGTACTCACATTCAAGACTTTCCCAATCATCGCCAGAGTCATCACATCATCATTTAGTGTCCCATCAACTTTGACATGCAATCCAGCTTGCCGTAAATCGCGAGGGCAATCTAATAACTCATACGTAGTTCCATCTTCAGCCACTAATGCCCAGGCACCAGTGCCCATCTCTCTGCGTTCAATTCCACCAGTCACCGTAATCATATTGTCTGAGTATCTCCTCTCGCCGCAAACTTAGCTAAACCAAAACATAACAATCCATTGACTACCAAGAAACTGCGGGCAATTCCTCCATCGCCTAACCACCATACATGAGGCGAGATTACTGCACTTACCAGCAGGCAAGATGACACACCTAAACTAGTACCAACTGCAAACCATTTTCCTTTGGGAAGTGACCAGCAGACCACTGATAATAGTAGCGGAATTAGGACACTCGCGAACATTGGATTTAAAATGCTGTTACCCGCGATCGCATTTCCCAATTCTGGCAGCGAACTACCTAAGACGCGGAATGGTGCTTGGGGGAGATCGAAGATATAAAAGCCGCGCATGAAAAACAATCCGGTACTCCCGAAAACTATGCCACTCGCTAGCGGTAATCCCAGTGGAATGTAGGTACGAATCAAGAAAGCTAGCAGGTAAGATCCTAACACCATCGCTAGTTTTGGTAATAGGGCGATCGCACCACCATCAATCCAGAACCGTAGATTCAGATAACCATTATCGCGCAACCAGCGGAAGAAATCATTGAAACTGATTTTTCCAGTTTGGGCAAGTTTGACGGCAGCAGCGGCATCCAGATTCCCGGCACCGTAATAATTCTGCGGATCTGCTTCGATTTTACGGACGGATTGTTGTAGGACGGCAAATACTTCATCTGGTGCGATTACACCTGTAGATTTAATTAGCGCCGCCACACCAGCAACGTGAGGCGCTGCCATGCTTGTGCCTTGGAATCCAGAAATAATCGGTGTGTTTGTGTCAGGATCGATCGTCTCCTGCCAGATTTTGCTGCCGTGCCCACCACCTGGTGCAGCGATATCCACCCCCGCACCGTAGTTGGAAAATTCGGCTTTCTCACCTTGGGCATCGGTGGCGGCAACACCCATGACGTGGGCATAGCGGGCGGGATAGGATGCGGAGTTACTATTTTCATTTCCAGCCGCAGCAATGATTACCACACCTTTACTGTAGGCGTAATCGATCGCATCTTTCATCACTTGGCTTTCACCACCACCGCCGAGGCTCATATTGATGATGTCAGCTTTATTGTCAGCCGCAAATCTAATTGCCTCGGCGATATCACTAATTGTCCCCCCACCGCTAGCTGCTAGCACCTTGAGCGGCATGATTTTGGCTTCATAAGCAATTCCGGCTACACCATAGTTATTGTTGGTAGATTGGGCGACAGTGCCTGCTACGTGGGTGCCGTGTCCATTGTCATCATCAGCGGCTACTTTATCGTTGACAAAATCATAGCCTGCGACAAATTCGGTTTGGGCTAGATCGGGAACCTTGCTCACGCCTGTGTCGATGACTGCGACAGTAATCCCTTTGCCGCGATTCTCTTCCCAAGCACGTTCAGCATTGATACTGTGTAAGTGCCACTGCTTGGTATATTGAGGGTCATTTGGGGCGAAGGTAGCCTGATAGATATAGTTAGGCTCGATCGCTTCGACATCTTTACTCAGGCTAGATCCGCGCAATTTGTCCAGTAAGGAACGATCACCTGTGACTGTATATGTGTGTTCGACTTGCGAAAATTGACTGTTGAGGCGTGGGGCTAGTTTATATTCACTTGCCAACGCCTGCAATTGTCGATCGATTTCCCCAGCCGGAAGATTGTCTTTGAAGTCAATGACTAGAGAGTCAAATTTGCCATTGGTTGCCAATCCCTGGAAGTTAAAGATAGCAAAGCCGATGCCTAGGCAAAACAAACCCAAGATTAACAGTTTCCGCATATACAGCGATCGCTCTTACGCTTAAATGAATATTTCTAGCATAGCTGAAATTTAGGCTTTAGCCCAAAGCCTAAAGCCTAACCCCTGACCAATTGCTTAATCTTCTGAACTGTTTCCAGATAGTCGCGATCCTTAGCCTGTCGGCGGTACAGTTCTGCTGCTGTGAGGTAATCGTCGATCGCCGCTTGACGATTGCC
>JANNDQ010000326.1:0-6420 GCA_031387965.1 Chamaesiphon sp. OTE_75_metabat_567 | reverse complement strand
CCGACGACGAATACCTTTCTACTTGGGGCGATCGATGGCGGTCAGATCAAACCGAATGATATTGTAGAATATACTATTTATTTCCTTTCTGCTGGTGATAGTGACGCGCAGAACGTATTATTCTGTGATCGAGTTCCTAGTAATGCAACTTTCATTCCCAATGCCTTTAACAGTTTACCAAGCCCTAACCCTAATGCTAGCGATCGTGGGATCGCTGTTAATATTGGTGGCAGCCTAAATGGCTATACCAATGCCGCCGACAGTGATTTTGCTGAGTACTTCCCCCCAGGTGTCGAACCTAATAGCAAAGCGATTTATAGCAATATTAGCTGCGGCAAAGATAGCAATAATCAGCCGATCCCCAATCAACATGGGGCAGTAGTTGTCAGGTTGGGGACAATCCAAAATGCTACATCTGCTGGGGAACCAGCTAGTTCCCATGGCTTTGTCAGATTCAGAGTGCAAGTCAAATAGTCTAGACGTATTAATCCGTGTGCATCTATTCAGCACTGAGTTTGTGTCGCAAATTAGTAAATAATCGATCGACTAAAGCTAAATCCTTATTGCCAGGAGAGACTTCCACCCCGCTGGAGAGATCGATTCCATCAGGATTGAGTTTGCTTAATGCCGTCCCAATATTATCAGGAGTCAAACCGCCAGCGAGTAGCCAGGGAATTGGCGGCTTAAACGTTGCTAGCTGCTGCCAATCAAGGGTTTGTCCGGTACCACCCAACGCATCAGGATGATAAGCATCTAGAAGCAAACCATCGACAACTTCACTATAGGCTTGAATTAACTCTAGATCGCTATTACTGCGCACCCGCCACGCTTTGATGATTTCTGTTTCCGGTAAAGCTGCGCGCAGTTCCTGACAAAAATCGATCGATTCCGTCCCGTGGAGCTGAACTGTATTTAGTTCTGTCAAGGCGACGACATGAGCAATGGTTGCGATCGAAAAATCAGCAAATACCCCGACAGTATTAGCTTCGCAGCCTAACGCTGCAACCAGCGGCTGCAATTTTGTCAGGCTCAAATAACGGGGCGAACTAGCCACACAAATAAAGCCTAAATCCGTTGCTCCCAGCCTAGCAATCTCAATTCCCTGTTCAACAGTCGTAATTCCACAAATTTTAATTCGCATCAGTTTCCCAAATATCAAGAAATGTATCTAGTTTTGCCAACATTTGTTAATTATTTAGACAAATTGTGAGCTGAAGACACCGACTAGCCAATAATTGTTACATGAATTTAATCTTAGGAGTTTAAATCTTTGTTAAATGACTTAATTATTGCAGCTATTCCTCACACCGAACCGTGGGGATTCAATACTGCATTGGTGATGATTATTTGCAACCTAGTTGCTGTCGCGATCGGTCGATTTGCGATTGCCAATCCTGGGAATGGGCCTGACTTACGGATTAACAAACCAGATCTATTTCGGAATTTTAGTTTGCCTGAATTACTGGCAACACTGAGTTTTGGTCATATTATTGGGGTGGGTTTCGTGCTAGGACTAACCAATGCAGGGGCAATCTAAATCTACTGTTGTCGATGAAACAATCGTCGTTCACTGGGTCTCTCTACAGCATCGGTTACTAAAAATAATCGTCAGATCTGGATAAAATACTTTAAGCTATTCTTTAAACATCTAATTTTCAGGAGTAAAATATGTTACATTCCACTTTCCTGCTGGCTGTTGCTGTCCCAATGAGCCAAGCTTGGTCGCCAACAATTGCGATTGTAATGGTTGTTGCTAACATTTTTGGAGTTATTGCTGCAACCAGAACCAAAAAAGCTGGCCCCGCGCTGGCTGGCGGCGTGACTGCTGCTCAACTGATCGGTGGTGCTTGTTTTGGTCACATTCTGGGCGCAGGGGCAATTCTCGGTTTGACAGGAATTGGAGCGATTTAGGCTTTAGGCTTTAGGCTTTGGGTTTTAGGCTTTAGAGAGTAGGTTGGGTTGAAGAATGTTGGCGAAGCCTTTCCGAAGGAAACAACCCAACATCTCTAGGGTGTTGGTGTGTTTGTTGGGTTATCCCCTGACGGGGATGCTGCGCTAGTGCTACGCGCAACCCAACCTACCAGTTATGGATTCCTAGATCCCAACTCCTAACGCCCTAATTTGTTCGCGCTGACTTCATTTGCTGGTAATTAATTGTTTGCTCCAATCGGGGTAAGGCGCTAGCGGCTGATTCGCGGACGTATTCATCCAGACTGGTATTGTTGACAGCTGCGGCTAGGATTGACTCGGCGCGGCGATCTCCGAGTGATGCTAATGTATTCACGAGAGTGACTTGCAGAGCGATATTATCAGTCGTATTGAGAGCTTCGACCATGATTTCAAAAGCGGGGCTACCAAGCGCGCCTAATGCCATCACAGCGGCAATATTGACTACCGGATTGTCATCACTCATCGCAGTTTTTAGACACTCTACGCCTGCGGCAGGAAAGGGTATTTCTGGATAGTTGATAATTACTTGCGCCATCGCTTTAACGGCGCTACCTCTGGTAGTCACATCCTCACTGCTAGCCAAAATATCTACTAGGAATGGTACTGTGTCAATGCCGATCGCGCCTAGTGTTTTGACGGCTGCCCGACGATAGGTAGTATCGGTTTCATCGAGGATGCCGATCAAGCGGGGAATCGTGGTCTCGTTACGAGTTTCGACTAATTCTAGCATCGCTCGATCGCGTAAATTTGGATTGGGATGTTTAAGTCGATCGAACAATGCGTCTGTAGTCATAAAGAAGAATGAGGAAGATTAGGATAATTTTAGTAAGCGCAATTAATAAATTGTTCCTACTAAAATCATACTGGGAATATCGATCTTTCTTACTTCAGCTGAGGTCGATTTTGGCGGCGTTGTTTGATTATTTCCTGTAACTTCGCGCGCTGTTCGGGTGTGAGAATCTCGCGAATTGCTAGTGTCTGCTCAAAATTTATGTCACCAACTTCACGCTGTAAAGATTGAACCTGCTGGCGTTTTTGCCGAATTTGATCAGAGCTGGCGCTCCCTTGAATTAGTTGAGCCAGTTCTCTTCTACTTTTTTGCAAGGTTTGACGACGTTCTCTGGTTTGATTTTGAGCATTTTCCCGTAGTTTTTGGAGCCGTTGGATCTGATCTGGCGAGAGATTGAGTTCTTTAGCTAGGTTGCTCACATTCCCCATCGGCGTTTTCAATTCACGGTTGAGAGAGCGATTATTTTGAGCGGTTTTCCAGTTTACCTGCTGTTGGGGAACTAACGGCTGGGCGGAATTTATGACTAGATCTGCTTGTGCCGGGGAAATTGTACTAGTAATTGATAATAAAATTGGCAAGAATGCCATAAATCGGCAGACAGGTTTCATAATCTGAGTGAGTGTATTAATAGCTCAGACAGACAATCAATCTAAAAGGTTCACTGTTGGACTTGCCAATCGTTGGTATCCTAGCTATTCTTGATACTGTCACTCATTGCTAATTTCTCTGCGCCTGATTGCATTGTACTAATTTCAGCGCTCGACCACGCATAGGTAGTTTGACATTGATGTGCTACCAATAATCCCCACAAGCCGCGATCGATCAAAACTGGTACAACTAAATTAGCTTTTACTGCTAGCTCTCTGAGTAAATCGCGATGACAGGGTTGAATTGGTTCTGACTCGATATCGGGAATAGCCCGAACTCGTCCATCCTCGTACAGCTTGGCATATTCACTATTGAAACATTGGTCGGGGCCACTAGCACCAAGAATAGAGAATTTAGGATCGCTAA
Source organism: Chamaesiphon sp. OTE_75_metabat_567 (assembly GCA_031387965.1). Taxonomy (GTDB): domain Bacteria; phylum Cyanobacteriota; class Cyanobacteriia; order Cyanobacteriales; family Chamaesiphonaceae; genus Chamaesiphon. Next base: position 2,666 of record JANNDQ010000326.1, on the reverse strand, counting down.
GAGACTCGAATGTGACTCTTCCTGCCCACTGATAATAAAAATAGTACAACACCACTCGATCGGCATTTAATGTCTTTCTCAATTCATCCGTGGTTGATTGAATTAGTGTATCTCTAGCCAAATCTCTAGATAACCGATCGAATATTGTCTGTAGCGATGGATCTGGCATAAACTTTTGCTAAATGCTATCTATTTCTTATGTGCTGAAATTTTCATCAGCTGATTGATTATTTACCGAAATATTAGAGTAAATACAATCTAGAATCTGATGAGCCATCTCTAGTTTACTGCAAGGAAGAATGTCTATGCGTTCACCATTTTTCTTGAGTATTATGGCTTGATTGCGATCGCTTCCAAAGCCACTATTTGGCAGATCTACTGGATTAGCTACAATTGCATCTAATTGTTTTCGTTCTAATTTTTCTAGAGCTGGGGTGATAATGTCCCCCGTTTGAGCTGCAAATCCAATTAGGGTTTGATGGGGTTGCTTGAGCTTGCTTAGTTCAGTAATTATATCAGCTACAGGAGCTAATTTCAACTCAGTTGGCAGTAAGTGCTTAGGTAACTTTCGATCGCTATATTTAGCTGGCTTGACATCTGCAACTGCGGCTGTCATGATCGTCAAATCTGCGCTAGGAAAGTGGGCAAACAGCTGCTGCTGCATTTGATCACTGTTGACTACAGAGATTTTTCTAATTCTGCGATCGATCGAGACATCAGGTAAAGTGCTATGAACTAATGTCACTGTTGCTCCCCGATGTACTGCCGCTTGTGCCAGGGCTAATCCCATTTTCCCAGTTGAGGGGTTGCCAATAAACCTTACCGGATCGAGAAATTCTCGTGTTCCCCCCGTGCTAATTAAGACTTTTTTCCCTTGTAGATCGAGCTGACCACGAGTGTGTAGGAGTGAGTGAATATAGGGTAAAATTTCCTCAGGCTCGGACATTCTCCCCACTCCGACTCGATCGCAAGCCAGCAATCCAGCTCCAGGCCCAGCCGAATGATAACGTGAATCTTGACACAATAATTGCCAGTTCCGCCGAACCGATACCTGCTCCCACATTTCAGTATTCATTGCTGGGGAAAGTAATACCGGACAAGTGGAGGCTAGAACTGTATTTGTCAATAAATTATCTGCCAATCCATGCGCTAACTTGCCCAAAGTATTGGCTGTGAGTGGAGCAATTAATAACAAATCTGCCCATTCACCCAATTCAATATGCAGGGGGCGGTGATGAATAGGCTGCCAAAAATCCCGATCGGTATAGGCTGGATGGCGCGATAGAGTGGCAACTGTTAGGGGTGTGACGAATCGTTCGCCGCCAGCGGTAAGGATAACTTTTACTTCGATTCCAGCTTTGAATATGCTGGAAATTATCTCACACACTTTATATGCAGCAATTCCACCACCAATGCCAATCAAGACTCGCATGAATTTGATTTGTGTATCTCGATCTATATCGATGACGGTCTATATAAATGAAAACCTTGCAGCGACTTACTCACGACCTAAAAATTAGGTGGTGGGCATTGCCCACCCTACGTTCTGTTTTCTGGTTAATTGATGGGGTGCGGCGATCTACCCACCCCGCCCTACGGGCACCCCTCCAAGGCTACCGTGTATACACATCTCTTGGGAGAAGCAAAAACTCTAGAAATCCCCCTTGGAAAGGGGGACTAAGACCGGATTTGAGCAAGCTGCTTGGTGCGCTACACTGTCGGGGGAACCCGAACAGTACGCGCATCCGCTTTTTAAGGGGGTTTGGGGGATTTAGATCTAAAAGCGAAGTCTAGCCGACTTGTGTATACACGGTAGCCTCCAAGGAGGGGATTAGGCTTCGTCGTATGCTTCTAAATCGAGCAAGTGAATGTATGGTTCGACTAAATCTGGACGCTGAAAAGCGATCGCGCGCAAGAAATGCCAGTCTTTCAAGCCATCAAATGGATTGCGATAATCGTCACTTTCTAGGCGTAGAGCTAATTCTTCTACTTCTTCCGTGGTCAAATTGGGGATAGTATTCCGTTGAATCTCAATCGTGGTCATAGGTTAAACCTCCGCTCAATTTGGATAAAGTTTAGCAGCTATTTTAATAGTAGCCTTATTAGTTATTATTACCCGTTAATGGGAGCGGGATTAACAAAATTATTTATAACTTTAATCTTTAGCCACAAATTTTCTAACCACATCTAGTACTTCTGGGACGATCGAGTGTCCCATGTCAAATTCTTGGTACGTTACGTCAATGCCCCACTCAGTCAATACTTGCCGACTTTTTCGAGCGGCTGCTACTGGGACGACATCATCTTGAGTTCCATGTACGATCGCGACTGGAGCAGCAGCTTGAAGTGGTTTAGCTCTATTTTCGTGCAAGTAACCACTCAAGACGATTAGACCCGCTACAGGCAAATCTAGCCCGATCTCTAGCGTCATTGCTCCACCTTGAGAGAAACCCGCAATCCAGGTGCGATCGAGTGGAATGCCCGTTGAAGCTGGGAGCGACTCGATCCAGGTTGTCAAAACTTCGCGACTGGTGGCGAGTTGTGCCAGACTGCGATCGTTCAATTGACCCGCACCTGTAAACGAATACCACATTTTACCATCGTCGCTATACTCGTGGTCGAAGATGCCATTGGGAAACAGAAATTGATATTCGGGTAAGTCAAAG
>JANNDQ010000639.1:0-4288 GCA_031387965.1 Chamaesiphon sp. OTE_75_metabat_567 | reverse complement strand
GTCGCGCCGATCTTCGCAATGCCAATATGGCAGGGGCAAACTTATCTAAAGTCGATCTCAGCTACGCTAATCTGACGGAAGCAAATCTTAAAGGGGTAGATCTTACAGGCGCAAATTTAACGGGAGCAAAATTAACTGGGGCGATCCTCACCGAAGCAAATCTACACGAGGCACATTTACCCCACGCCGATCTCTCGCTTGCCAAACTCGAACGAGCGATTCTCACTGCCTGTGATATGACTGGAGCGAATCTAACTAAATCGATTATGTCCAAGATTAAGTTAGCGAATACTAATTTGAGCTACGCGGATCTTACTGATGCGCGAATGCACCATGCGGATCTGACGCGGACGATTTTGTGCTATTCGACGATGATTAATGTGGAGTTAATCGAAGCGCATTTGGCAAAAACTGATCTCGAAGATGCCGATCTAACTAATGCTAATTTGATGCGGGCAGAGATGAGTAGTGCTAGTATGGTCGGTACAAATCTGACTGGTGCAAAGATGCCTGATGGTCGGATTTACGCAAATATCTAACATCGCTCAACAGCTGGAAGGGTTTAGATTGCTGGAAATTTGTGGGAACTAGCCTTGCGCTTGATATAATATTTCCAGTCGATCCTTCGCAGGTATGTCATGACTTTTACGCTGTTTGGGCGCTGGCAAATTCGGGTGTTATTGTTAGCAACAGTTGGGATGTTGCTAACAATTCTGATGGCGATAAAATCAAGTCCGGCGATCGGCGGACAAACATTTCTGACATTATTATATCTAAGCTTATTTGGCTGCGGCTGGGATTTTTGCTACCACCAATTACAACGATTCCGGTGGGATGGTGATTGGAATGGATTATTACAGTTTGGTGGGGCAGTCTGGGAAGGAATATTTTTGGTAATCGTGATTAAGGTGATTGGGATGCCTGGGATCGATCGATCTAGCTTTAATCTGGCTGGATTTAGCGGATTTTATACTGTATTTAGTTTACTCAATGCGATCGTCATTTATACGCTCTTTCGCATTCTCTCACCCTATTCGCGCTTCAATGGGGGACAATGGTTTTAATCGACTATTCCTCTATCCTGCCCTCTTTGCCATGCTAATTCGTACCTTCTCCACACTTATTGTTGCGATGCTTCTGTCCGTCTCGATGTGGACGATTAGCCCCACAGCGTTAGCGGTTACACCCATTACGTTATCCAATGTTAGCTATAAAGATTGTTCGGCAGAAGCAGCTAAAGGTGCGGTGACGAGCGGTGGTGTGACTCAAGATGCAGCTTGTTTTTTGATTATTGGTAAGGCTGAGAATAAGTCAAATAAAACTGTATACGATGCTGATGTTTACGGGCGAATCTATGACGCGGATAACAATAATGTGTTACCAAATCGGGGACGGGTGGGTTTAATCGAGCAGGTACCACCAGGGATTAATGATTTTGAGATGCGGATTACTGTGCCAGCTAGTGCGAGTATGCCGCTTCAACTGAAGAAGTTTAAAGCATCAGGTTTTGCTAGCAAAATTAGACAGTAGGAATTAATCCAAATCATGACTTACTGCTTGGGAATTATTTCTACTCATGGATTAGTGATGGCTGCTGACTCTCGCACTAATGCTGGAGTTGATTATATCTCTACCTATCGGAAAATGTTTGATTTTTCCGTACCTGGAGATCGCACCATTCTACTCTGTACATCGGGCAATCTCTCGATCACTCAATCAGTGATGTTGAGTATCGAGCAAGATTTACGCTCTCTGGATGTTGAGAATCTACATTCTTCTCAGAGTATGTATGATATCGCTTGCTACATCGGTCAAAAGTTGCGGCACGTCAAAGCCCGTGAGCGGGAGTGGCTAGAAAAAGATCGGATCGATGCTAATTGCAATATCTTACTGGGTGGGCAGGTGCGGGGGCAAGCAACGGAGCTATATATGCTCTACAGCCAGGGTAATTTTATTAAAGCAATGCCGGAAACACCGTACCTCCAAATCGGCGAAATTAAATACGGCAAGCCGATTTTAGATCGGATGCTAACGTTTGATACCAGTATTGAAGATGCAGTGAAGTGTGCCCTGTTATCCTTTGATTCGACGATGAAATCAAATGTGTCTGTCGGCCCACCGATCGATCTCATCATGTATCGTAATAATAGTCTGGAAATTAGCCACCAGCGCACTCTTCAACGCGGCGATCCCTATTTGTTGCAGGTGCGGATGGAGTGGGAATCGTTTTTAAAAACCGCTTTCGATCGCATCCCCCCGATCGATTGGGAGCAAAGTAATGAGCTAGTATTAGAGCACGTCGAGTTTTCAGGCTTTCTCAATCACTAGTCGATAGTTCATTTCATTAGTGATCGCGCCCATTGTTCGCAACTTGCCCTCAACGGGGGTTGTTTGGGCTGGGAAGGGACTAGCACAGAGTGCGATATGATTCGCACCCACAAGTAAGCCATGAGTGGGATCGTAACCCCGCCAGCCCCCACCTGGGAGATATATTTCTGCCCAAGCATGGAGGTGTCTATCGTCAGTTTCCGCTCCTGCTTCATAGCCGCTGACAAATCTCCCCGCTAATCCCACAGCGCGACAGACTTCCAGCAATAAGACGACGAAATCTCGACACGATCCAGAGCGATTTTTCCAGACAATTCCTGGCGGCAGCGATGCTCCGGTATCGCGGATTGAGTACTTACAACTATGATAGATTTGTTGATTGAGTTCGCTCACAAAGGCAATAGTTTGGCCATCAACAGCTAGCCAAATATCTGCGGCTAATTCTGCGGCAATTGGATCGATCGAGTGTCCCAGGTATCCAGTTAGATATGGCTGCAATTGTTGAGCTAATGATACCGGATAATCGATCGGTAAAGTGGCTGCCCAAGGTTCGATTAAATAATTAAAGGGATTGGTAAGGCTGGTAGATACGGTGGTTTTAGTCGTAATACTGAGATCGGTAGTGAGATTATGATCGAACCAAAGCAGCGTTGAATTATTGCCATCTAAATCCACAGATTCGGCAATTTGTTGGGGCGTGGGCGAGATTGAAAGATCGAATGACAACACCGATTGGTGAACATTCGATCGCGGACGCAAGCGTAATTGATGAGGTGCAAAAATTACTGGTTGACTGTAAATATACTCGATCGTATGTTCGATGTGAAAGATCGTCATTATTATTTTCCTAACTCACACAGAAACGGCTGCAGGAATGCGATCATATAATTCTTGATTTTGCGCTTGGGCGAGTCTAAGATCGTATCCTGCCTGTAAATTCAACCAAAACTGGGCACTGTTATTAAAATAACGAGATAACCGAATCGCTGTATCTGCGCTGATTCCGCGCTTACCGTTGATAATTTCACTCATGCGAGTTTGAGCCACCCCAATATCCACACTAAGGCGATAGGATGTAATATTCATTGGTTCGAGAAAATCTAGTTTGAGGATTTCACCAGGATGAATAATAGGTAAACATTCAGTAATCATATTTTGTTCCGTTTAGTGATAATCTACTATCTCAACATCCATCGCATTATTCTCCTCCGTCCAGATAAAACAGATTCGCCATTGGTCATTAATTCTAATGCTGTATTGGTCGGATCTGTCGCCGGAAAGCTTTTCCAATCGATTTCCTGGTGGTGTCCGTAAATCGTTAATTGAAGTCGCTGCATCAATTAGCAACAGTTTACGCAGCGCAGTTCTCTGAATGTCATTGGGGTAATCGCGAGAGACGTTCCCGTTAAAAATTTTCTCGGTTTCCTTGCTGAGGTAACTAACAATCATGGTAGAACATTTCAATACTAACGTCAAGCAATACTATTGTACAACATTAGTATAGTTTTAGTGAAAGTATCACCTACATACAGCACTTCCACTTACTGTGTAAAGGTTTTCAGTCATGTGGCAACCTCAAGATCGATCGTCATAAAAGTACCCCCAATCTCTTTTGACACAATATTAATTCGCCGTTGAGTTTCATCCAGGAATTCGTGTAAACCCCGTTCGATTACTTCCTCGATCGATAAAAAGTCTAATTCTGATCTCAATTTACCTAGCTTTAGTTCGGCGGGATTGCACCAGGTATTAGAGTGATTATTACCACTGATTAGATGTAATGATTTCTCAGCAGAGCGGAGACAGTGCTGGATCGATCTGGGGAATTCTCGATCGAATATCAAGAACTTTGCGATCTCTGGTGGGCTAACTCGATGGCAGGTTTTGCGATACATTTCATAAGCACTCACGGATCTTAATAAAGCAATCCACTGCAACTCATCCAGCGGCACGCCCAGGC
>JANNDQ010000509.1:0-7549 GCA_031387965.1 Chamaesiphon sp. OTE_75_metabat_567 | reverse complement strand
CGTCCAGTCCGCCACCAAAGTAAATCCCTAAGCTCAAATTCACACGTCAATTATTTGGAGATTATTATGGCAAGACCAACATTTTCCAGCTCACAACTACCCGAATATCATGAAGGAATGCTAGTTGTTAAAGTAAGACCTGCATCAAATCTCCGATCTACATTTACAGCAACAGCAGCAAGCGCCAACGTCTTAGAAACACAGGGAATGTCAGCCCTCTCAACATTTGAAAGAGCGGGTTTGATTAAAAGAATTACACCGATCGCGAGGTCACGTCAAGCACAAACTCCCTCGATCGCCACTGGCAGCATGATGGCAACACTAGCAGCTAGTATGGAAGGAATTGCTCCCGAAAATATCAGTTCTGGAGTGAATATTATCGAATTAGAACACGATCGCCATGTTGCAGAACTTCAGCTTGCACTTGCCAACGATCCGAATATTGAGTATGTTTCGAGAGTAGCTGTTCGTTATTTAGTCGCCCAGATTAAATCTAGCAAACCCGGAGTGACAATTGCAGCGGCGGCTCCGCCAGCTCCCAGTCTAATGTGGAATCTCGATAAAATTCAGTGGCAAGCAGCTTTTGAATTAACCAATTTTGAGAATGCTGACAACATTCGGGTCGCTGTTTTAGATACTGGGATCGATCCAAATCATCCAGATTTGCAAGGACGAGTCAATTCCTATGTCTACGAACATCCAGACTTACCAATTAGTTCGAGCGATCGAGATATCATCGGACATGGTACTCATGTGGCGGGGACGATTACTGCGGCGATTGATAACGGTCTTGGCATCAATGGTATGTGTAATTGTGAGTTAAATGTCTGGAAGATCTTTGACGATCGACCCGATTTTATTTCTTGCAGTAAAGGCTATGTTTATTATGTCGATCCGGTAATGTATCGCCGCGCCTTACTCGATTGTTTGGAACAAAATATTGATGTAATTAATTTAAGCATTGGTGGTGGCGGGTTCGATCGCAGCGAGCGAGATCTCTTTAATAACCTGATCGCAAATGGGACGACTGTTATCGCTGCAATGGGCAATGCCCGCGAGCAAGGAAGTCCAATATCTTATCCGGCGGCTTATCCCGGCGTAATTGCAGTGGGTGCCACCAGTCGCGATGATACGATTGCGAGTTTCTCAAATTCGGGGAATCACATTACCATTGCTGCGCCCGGTGTGGCAATCTGGTCTACATTACCCACGTATGCTGGAAACTCTCGTTTCACCGCAGATTGTACGGGTGCTAATCCAACTTTAGGTCGAGCTATCCAGCGGGAGACAAATTATGATGCTTGGAATGGCACCTCAATGGCAACGCCACATGTAACTGGAGCAGTAGCTCTACTAATCGCCAATCGCGGCGAGCGGCTGACTCCGGCTGAGATTAAAAATCAATTAATTCAAACAGCAGATAAAGTGCCAGCAATGGGCGGCAACAATTTTACGGCTGATTTTGGGGCGGGGCGACTGAATCTAGTCAGGCTACTAAGTGAGTAGCTGACGCGGTGCCGGAATCGAAGCAGATTCAACCTCAGCAAGTGCTGACAATTTTTCGGTTAGCACTTGCAACTCACCTCGATCTCTAACATAGGCATAACACATCCGAACGATCGCTGGACTTTTAGCACCTGGTTTGAGGTGCCCTGCTTGACTAACGCCATGCCAAGTATTAATTTGACCGAGCAGTACATCTTGCTGTGCTAGTGGCACATCGAGTCGAAAATCGAAGACGATCGAATCCATTTGTGGTACCTTTTGAGATGTAATATTTCGCGCATCACCTAAAGTCGGCAGAGTAAAATCACCGCCAAGGCAGAAGTAAAGACACAAGCAATAGAGCAAATTCTTAGTCATTTGAGTGCCAATCTTTGGTAGGGGCAATTAATGAAGCGGCTCGCGTTCCTCGGGTTCCCCGAGGGTTTAGCGAGACAAGACATTGCCCCTATCAAAGGAGGACTTGCAAGTTAATTAAGTCCTCATTTCTAAGCCAAAGCATCCTTGAGCGCAGTTCTCGCCGCCAAGTGATTGCGGGTAGATGTCAAAATCTCCACCTCTCGATCTAATCGGGTTGTTGTATCTTGCATCTCCAATAACGCCTGCTGCTCCGCCGCCACACCATACAAATGACTAGCCACCCAGTAGGACAGCTCGATCGGTAATTCTGGTAAATTATCGGGTAACTCGATCGGTTGTTCTGTGAGCTTACCAGACAGGTGAACAACATCGCGCAGTAACCGCTCTACATCGGTCGCTAAGGGGCGTAAATCCGCTTCGGTAGGTCGATCCTCGATCCACTCTACTAACCCCACTCTGTAAGGCTTCTCGCGGACGTATTCCAGCACTCTAAACCGCTGCTGTCCCATCGTCAAAACCTTCATGCGATCGTCAGGCAATTTCTCAAAGTGGACGATCTCCGCACAACACCCGATATCTGCTGGTTGTCCTCGAATCGGGTCCCACATTAGAACCCCAAACCTGCGATCATTACTCATGATTGTATTCATCATGATCCGGTAGCGAAATTCAAAAATGTGCAGGGGCAAAGGGCGACCCGGAAATAGCACCAGTTCAGGAAGCGGAAATAGGGGAAGTTCTCTCACAGCGATTGAAGAAGATGGTGCCATTTGCCGAGTTTGGGGAAAGCTTAGGATCTATTTAATAGGTTAACGGATCTCGCCTCATTAGTGCTAGGTGGTGAATGGTGGATAGTGGATAGTGACAAATTACCTAGACACCTAATTTACTCGCTTGAGGGCGATCGGAATCAATTTCTGTCCGGTTGGTGCAGGTATTCTCAAGGTGAGATTATCTCGATCGACACAGCGATATGGTAATTTTTGGAGTGGTGCTTTCGCGACTGGTTCATCGCCAAATAGTTTAAAGAGTCGATCGCCAGTTAGTTTTAAGCCATCACCCAAATTAAGGGTAGTCTTCAGCCGTCGCTCGTTTTGGGAGCTAAATGTCAAAGTACTGTCAGGATTAACCTGAAATCTTGCCGTAATCGCACCGCCCAAATTTAATTCGATCTTGTCAATTTTTGCACCTGTCTCTTTAGTGACTAAAGTGTACTTCTGAATCAGATCGAATGCTTCAAATGTCGCGTCACCATCCTTGGTGAAGGTTACTTTCCCATAGCCGAGCATCTGTGGTGCGGTAATCTGAGCTTGAGTAAAACTTTGAATAGTTGGCTGCCAATAAGCGCTTAAATCGCTAATTTGCCAAGTTCCTACATGACAAAATGGTGTACTCGCAGCTCGTGGTGGTGGAGTTGCAACAGCGATCTCGGTTGGTGGCTGAACTGTAGGAGCTGTTGATGATTGGACAGGTGGCGGTGGCGGGATTGGTACCGGAGTGGGTGATATTCCAGGTGGTGGTGGAATTGGTACTGGAGTGGAGGGTACGACGATTCTCCGCAGGAGAGGCTCCGCCAACGTCGGTGGTGGCGGAATTGGTACTGGGGTAGCAATAACAGGACGAAGTGCCAGAGAAGATTTGGACTTACGCAGCGGTTCTCCAGTTACGATCAGATCATATTGCTGACCCTGATTGGGATTGGTAGTAGTCAGACACAGTTGTGAGATGTCACTGTTAGCTGGAAAGCTAAATTTTGAATCTGCGTCATCAGCTGATTTATTGCTGACATCGTTATGAAAAAACCGTAATGCTCTAGTTTTGTCATACACAGCAAACTTGAGGATACCCACCCCAGCCGTTTTGACCTTGAGGGTAACGCGGGTATCTGGTTTGAGCGCTAATTTATAACAGACTTCCCCCTGCGGATTTTCCGGCGATGGAGTCAGTGAACCTGTATATTCTTGCCCCAAAGTCATGGGCAAAATTGACGATACATCATTGGCTAATCCAGCTATGGGCATCGCCAAGACGAAAAATGGCAAGATTCGCAGCATTGGTAACTGAGACATATTGGTAGATGAGCGATCGTTGGCATAGCATTGATGGCTGAATCCCACCCAAATCTGGACAGGAGCCAGCCAATTGTGCCAATTAAATCGGCACCAAGACTACGCAAACGGTTGCTATATATAGTCGTATAAATATATACTTCCCAATTAATATCTAAATTAACCAACCAGATCAGCAAATCATTATTCAGCGGCTTCGTCTTCGTCAGGTTGAGGATATACAAAGCTAGTAGAACGTCCAGTGAGTACGGATTTACCCAGTGAAAGCGCTTTCTTCGCTTGGATCGCGGCTTTGTTTACCCAAGTTGCGCGACGTTTGTCACGTTTGGATTTAGATGTTTTCTTCTTAGGAACTGCCATAAGAGTATATATTTAGGCACAGCCTTCCCAGTATAGCAGGATTGACCCCCATCTCCAGTTAAAATTAAGAACATTCCCTTAAATCCTCGGTTCGCGAATTGTTTGCACAGTCGATCTCAGTCAAAATACTCAAAAATGCCGAACCCACTGCCAGATTGCCAGATCGGTTGACTAGAATTGGGGCAAAGAGACAAGTATAAATTGTTACGTCAAAGAACAAGTAGCTACTACCAAGCCAGAATCGCGATTGAATTAAAAAAACTTTATATAGCTAAACATTGGCTGGCACGACCCATGACAAATGCAAATGATCGCTCCGTTGAACCTCTCAATCTTACACCTCAAGAATTAGCAATAATTGGATACTTTACCCAAGGTCAAAAGCAATCTGTCGCCAGCCAAAACTTAAAGATAGAGTACACAGAAACTTCAATCAGATTGAGCAATTCTAGCGCTCAACTGATCGGCATTAGCAAGCAAATAAATGACTGGCAGCGCAAAGTTTTAGTTAGCAATAGTTCTGTCTATAAAGCCAAGATTGTTGAGGCTTTGACAGCAGCAGGATTTATCTCCAGACAGAAATCCTCGCATCCTGAGTTCGCCGAGTATCACTATTACAATCTACCTGATGGTCACAAATTAAACTATACCCCAGTCATTCAATTGTGGAAAATCTGGTGGCACAATAAAAGTGATTCAACAGCAGCACGACTGCACCAAAAAGCTAGTACCAATAGCAAATCGATCGATCTATTAGTATTTAATAAAGGTAATTGGCATTTAGTTCGAGATTTGCAACCAAAACAGGGTATTTTTTCAATCGTTACTGCCAGAGGAGAAATGGCGATCGAGCCAGAAGAATATATCGTCTGGATTGACCAGATCAAACCAGAAGAGCCAGCCTTAAAATCAGCACCACAAATTTCCGATCTAGATCTAGCAAATATTAGTCGTCCGGTTACATTTACAAAAGACTATTTAGATCGTCTACCGCAACCAGAAGAAGAGATGGATTTAGAGTATTATTTAAGTACTTTCAATACCGAAGACTCCGAGGATATCGATCGAATTGAAGGTATCTATAATATCAGTGAGTTACTCAGCGGTAGCGGTGTTTTAGATGATGTTGTCCCAGTTCCAACGCCACCGGAGTTACCGTCTACAACTGTCGTTGCTGCTAATTCAGCACCAGCTGAACCAGCTCAATCAGCTGAACCAGCAATTAGCGTTGAGCCAGCAGTCGCAGCTTCAGAGGCAACAAACTTACCACAATCAACCTTAGAACGACAAGCAGCACTTAAACTCAGAGCGATCGATGTCTTGGCTGCTTATGTGCGAGACGGCGATGAGATTGTCCGCACCGAAGTATTGAAAAATGCTCAAGGGCAAGAAATCAATCGCAAAACAACCAAAATTCAGCGTGGTTGTCCCAGTTGGGCGATCGAACAAATTAAACTGATGTCAGCGCAACGCTAGGAAACTGGAGCTGAAATAGCGATTACCCAGATTGAGTGGCTATTCGGTTGAAAACATTTTGATTTGCTAGTTAGTCAGTTATTATCAGGACATTGAGGAAATAGAGTAATTGCATGATTGGTCAGTTATTGGCGGGACACTATCGCGTACTCCAGGTTTTGGGTGTCGGGGGATTTGGGCAAACTTATATCACCGAAGACTTACATCTGCCGGGTAATCCCAAGTGCGTACTCAAACACCTCAAACCAGCGAGTGCAGATCGATCCTTATTAGAACTAGCTCGGAAATTCTTCGAGAAAGAGGCGATTGTGTTGCAGCAACTCGGCAATCACGATCGAATTCCTCGGTTGCTGGCTTACTTTGAAGAAAACCAAGAATTTTATCTGGTGCAGGAGTATGTGCCGGGACATCCGCTCTCTGCTGAACTAAAAAATGGTGCTAAGTGGAGCGAATCTCAGGTAATCGAATTACTCCAAGAAATTTTGGAGATCTTAGTATTTATCCACTCTCAGGGGGTGATTCATCGGGACATCAAGCCGGATAATATCATGCGGCGAAATCTCGATCGACGGCTGATCCTGATTGACTTCGGGGCGATCAAACAAGTCCGCAATCAGCAAATGCTGCACCAACAGCAGACGATGACGGTGGCGATCGGAACTCCAGGCTATATGCCGATCGAACAAGCCTCAGGCAATCCTCGTGCGAGTAGCGATCTCTATTCCTTGGGCGCGATCGGAATTCAAGCACTGACGGGGATAAATCCCTACGATCTCCCCGCTGACGATCGTACAGGCGAACTCAAATGGGAACATCTCGCGGTCGCTAATCCCCAGCTGATTGAGCTGTTACAGCGGATGACTCGCTACCATTTCAAAGATCGCTATCACACCGCACTAGAGGCTCTGCAAGCCGTCCAAGGCTTGTCTGGTGTTAATTTCACACCCCAGTCTACCTATGTCCAAACAAGTAAACCCTCATTGCCCCTGCACCGACATAGTATTGATTCACAGGCAACAGTTGTCGCGCCTCAGCCAGTTGTGACTGTTGCCCCGCCAAAAGATACAACTAAACCAACTCGAAGTTTTTTTCCCCTCATCGCTGGGATTGGCTCAATTGCTGCTGCCGTCGCAAGTTTTGGGTGGTTTAGCGGTAAATTATTAAACCAGCGAAATTTTGCGACTGATGTCCAGTCCGATCTCTGTCGGGTTGCCACTCCCACCGATCTACCTTCGACCAGAGTTCGATCGCAACCCCAGCGCGATGCTAAAATTCTGACCACTATCCCACGCGGAACTAAGGTTGTCTATTTAGCCGAGCAAGATGCCTTTGTCCAGATTCAGATGGCAGATCGATCGACTGGCTGGGTTTACAATAACCAAGTCACTGGCTGTAACGTTCCGGTAATAATTCAAAACCCCACGCCTAAACCCACAGCTCAGCCAATTAGACCAGTAGAGACTCCCAAACCTATTCCGGTAACTTCACCCAGCGTCACGCCAACCCCTACTCCCACACCTACTCCATCCGAGACACCTGCACCAATATCACCACCGCCGATCCAGATCGATGTACCGTCGCCAGAACCCACAGGTGTGCCGATCCCAGTCCCCAGCGTCTATCCAGGTCGATCGCGTCCCGATCCTACTCCTTCCCCTTCCGTAGCTCCAACGCCGTCAGTCAACCAAAATCCGAATAAATCAAGCGGAGAAAATCTTCCTGAAAGTAGCAAGCCACCAGTTTCCGAAGGATCTACTTCGGGCACGGAAAAACCGCCGTTA
>JANNDQ010000502.1:0-4731 GCA_031387965.1 Chamaesiphon sp. OTE_75_metabat_567 | reverse complement strand
GAGGATTTTACCGATTTGGCTGGCTTCTACCTGCTGCTGGACATCATTGGGAGTCTCGATCGCTCGATCAGCAACCTTGACAATCACATCACCAGGTTGGATGCCGCCAAATTCTGCTGGAGAGTCGGGGACTACTTCCATCACCAGCGCACCGCGTTCGGCGGTGACTTCCGATCTCAAGCTGGGTTCTTGGGCAATTCCGGCTCTGAGTTCGGGTGTCAGGGGAATCATTTGGACACCGAGATAGGGATGACGAACTTTCCCCGTTGCCAACAGTTCGGTAGTAATCCGGTTCGCGGTGGCGATCGGAATTGCAAAGCCCAAGCCTTGAGCATTGGAACGAATAGCGGTATTGATGCCGATCACTTCACCTCGTGCATTGAGCAGTGGTCCCCCTGAATTACCAGGATTGATCGCCGCATCAGTTTGGATAAAATTCACCCGTTTATCGGGAATGCCGACTTGGGAGCTAGTTCTACCAGTGGCGCTGATAATCCCCACTGTGACAGTATTATCTAGTCCTAGGGGATTGCCGATCGCGATCGCCCATTCGCCCTGAACTATTCGCTCTGAGTCACCTAATGTGACTGTTGGTAAATTTGTAGCATTGACTTGTAAGACCGCGACATCGGTGACTCGATCGATCCCAACTATTTTGCCAATTAGTACCCGCCCATTTTTGAGCGTCACTTTGACTCGATTGGCTCCATCAATAACGTGAGCATTGGTAACTATTTTACCGTCAGCGCTGAGAATAAATCCCGATCCAGTCCCTTTTTTCTCGACCTGTTGCTCTTTGGGCACCTTCCCTAAAAACTTTTGCACGAGTGGATTTTGACTGACTGTGCGGTCAGCATCTACCTTAACAACTGCTGGACCAACTTTTTCGACAGCAGCAGTGATGAAGTTAGCGCTTTTAGTTTGAATTGATCGGGTACTGGTTTGTTGCCAATCATTAGTGGAAATCTGTTTAATACTAACGGTTGGTAGTGTTAATTGATCGGATTGCTGTTGCTGTCGGAAATAGTTACCGACCACTGCACCTGTAGTAACACCTACCACTACCAAAATCATGCCTATGGTTAGCTTGTTGGGGAGGAGGGCCATAGCGATCGATTTACAGATAGGTATGCTTAGATTTTCGCTCCGATCGCGGAAATACTCAAGCTCTCAGCCGTTTGGCTGAGGTTTTAGCAGTTATTGCGATCATCCAAACCGACGACGATCGTTGGCGACAGATTCGACTAAGCCAATTGCCGCGAAATTGGTCAGGAGTGCCGATCCACCATAGCTGATCCAGGGTAAGGGAATCCCGGTAACTGGGGCAATCCCGATTGTCATACTAATATTGACGATCGCTTGAAAAGCCACCATTGCTAAGATCCCAATCGCCAGAAGTGAGCCAAAGTTATTAGGCGCTTGACGGGCGACTCGCATCAGCCGCCAGCACAATAGTAAGAAAGTTAGCAACAAACAGATTGCACCCACAAAGCCTAACTCTTCACCGATCGACGAAAAGATAAAATCGGTGTGCTGTTCGGGGATAAAGTTTAACTGGGTTTGAGTACCTTGATTAAGTCCCTGTCCCCATAATTCCCCAGCACCAACAGCAATTCGTGACTGGATCAGGTGATAGCCAGCGCCAAGCTGGTCTTTGTCGGGATCGAGAAAGACGATCAGTCGCTTCTGCTGATAAACTTTGAGCACTCCCCACAATACTGGGGCAAGCAATCCCGCTCCAATATTAACGCCGATCGCGACCAGTGATGTGACCCACCGCCAAGGTAACGTCAGCCAGCCAATGATGCCCGTCAAGACTGCCCAACCAATCCACATGGGTAAGCTGAAGCTATGGACAATTGCAGCGACAAGGGGCGATACTAGCAGCACTAGCCACCCAGGATTAGCATTTGCCCAGTACGTCATGCCTAGGAAGATCGCCCCAAAAACTAGTGACGTTCCCAGATCGGGCTGGATAAATACCAGCAACCAAGGTGGAATCGTCATTGCCAGCGCGCGCAGGAATGCAGGTAAAGTATCCGCCGGACGACGATGCAAAATTGCTGCCAAGGTAATAATCAATCCAACCTTAGCAAATTCTGACGGCTGAATATTTATCCCCGCAATCCCAATCCAGCGCTGTGCGCCTTTAGCACTATTTCCCAAAAAATCTACCGCAATCAGTAGTCCAATCGTCAAGCCATAGGTTACCCAATGCCAGCGCAACAGATGATTGTAAGAGATCCGCGCAATTCCCAAGGCAATTACCAAACCCACCCCACCAAAGATCCAGTGTTGCACCCAATGAGTCACGGGTTGATTGATCTCAGTACTGCGAATCATCACGCCACCGAAGAAGGTTAAGCCCACTGTCATCACCAGCAGTAGCCAGTCCATCTGTTGCCAATGGATAAATAGATCTTGAATGGGCGATCGATCGAAAGAACTACGGCGCATGATTCAGGAGATGGGAGATTTTTGTTAGTGCTGAGCTTAGAACCTATGCAGCCAGATCAGGATTTACTGGATTTGCAGGATTTTCAGGATGAGGTTGTTGGTGCTAAAGCCTAAAGCCTAAAGCCTAACTAAGAGCGGAGATCGAGACTTTTCCAGCGATCGATTTAGCGATAGCGACCAAAGCTTTAGCTGAAGCGGATTCTGGATCACCTAAAACGATCGGGATGCCATTATCGCCACCCGTGCGGACGGGAATTTCGAGCGGAATCTGACCTAATAAGGGTACCCCTACTTCGGCGGCGAATTTCTCACCACCATCAGAGCCGAAAATATCATACTGGCGATCGGGCATGTCTGGCGGGATAAAATAGCTCATATTTTCAACTATGCCCAGTACTGTGGTGAATTTTTCAAACATCCGCAGTCCTTTGCGGGCATCAGCGAGAGCGACAGTTTGAGGGGTGGTGACGATTACGGCTCCAGCCATCGGTACAGCTTGCGCGAGGGTTAGTTGAGCATCACCAGTCCCTGGTGGTAGATCGACGATCAGATAATCTAGTTCGCCCCAGTTAACTTGATAGAGAAATTGCCGGATAATCCCATTTAACATCGGCCCTCGCCAAATTACTGGCTGATCGCGATCGATCAAAAATGCCATTGACACCACTTTTACCCCGTGATTAAATGCGGGTTCAAGATTACCATCGGCGGTTGGTACCAATCTAATCTCGCTCAAACCAAACATTAATGGTGCATTGGGGCCATAAATATCTGCATCTAACAAACCAACTTTTGCCCCTAAATGGGCGAGAGCGACAGCCACATTTGCGGCTACAGTACTTTTGCCCACACCACCCTTACCACTGGAGATCGCGATGATATTTTTGATTCGATCGATGCCTACCCGATCTGGCAACCCCTTCTGTTGGGGGATTTCGGCAGTAACTTCAATTTCAACATCAGTTACCCCCGGCAGCGTTTTTACAGCCTGCTTGCACTCATCTACAATAAACTCGCGCAAGGGACAAGCTGGAGTTGTTAACACCACCGTAAATTTCACCACCCCGCCATCCACCTGGATATTGCGAATCATATTTAGTTCCACCAGACTCTTCTGTAGTTCTGGATCTTGGACGGGTCTGAGTACTTCTAAAACAGCACTTGTATTTAACATAGTTATTTATATATTTTATCGATTCTGGCTCAGTCAAGATTGTGACACACCACAGACCTCTTAGCGGGGAATCGCCAGCGCCAGCAAACTCGATCGACAATATATTTGCTAGATGAAAATCGATCACTCGCCTAAACTTGCGAGGAATCGATCGGCAGTTAAGAGATGCTGCTGTTGCTTCTCTACAGTCATTTTATCGAAGGTTTTTACTAACATGCCCAAGCGAGGATTACTTAAAAAGAAATCTCGATGAACAGACATAAAGCGCCAAAATAATCCATCCCAAATTGGCTGCCAATCACCTTTTTTAAAGTTACTCATTTTCATCAGATAGTTACTACCGCTGATGTAGGGTTTGGTACACATCCCACCACCATCAGCAAACTGACTCATGGCATAAACATTGGGCACCATCACCCAATCATAGGCATCGACATACATCTCCATAAACCAGCGATGTACCTGATCAGGATCGAACTCACACAGCAGCATAAAATTTCCGGCAACCATTAGCCGCTCGATGTGGTGACAGTAGCCACTTTCGAGGGTCTTTTTGATCGTCGCATCGAGGGGGAGAATGCCTGTAGTTCCATTCCAGAAGCTCTCAGGAATCGATCGAGTGAAACCCCAATAGTTGCGTGTTCTTTGCCCACGCCCCCTTCTGACGTAGGTAATACGGATAAACTCGCGCCAACCCATAATCTGCCGAATGAAGCCTTCTAGGCTATTTAAGGGCACTTTATCTACCATTGCCAGGGCAGCATCAATAATCTGCTGCGGCGATAGTAGTCCGATATTTAGCAGGGGTGATAGCACTGAGTGGTGCAAGATCGTCTCCTCCAGCACCAGTGCATCTTCATAAGCCCCAAAATCAGCGAACCGAACTGTCAGAAAGTCGAGCAGCCAAGCATCCGCTTCAGCATAAGTAGTCGGATAAAATCCGGCTGCAAATGGCTGGGCCACAGATCCATAATTAGACCCAAAGTTTTGGCTCACATAAATTTGCGCTTCCTTTACATACTCATTCAATCCTGGTAATTGGACAACCGGAGCAGTCCGATCCTTGGGAAACTTGAGCCGATTTTCGACATCATAAGTCC
>JANNDQ010000490.1:0-4473 GCA_031387965.1 Chamaesiphon sp. OTE_75_metabat_567 | reverse complement strand
TCAAAAACTTTGGCTGGTTCGGGTTGATTGTGGTAGAGGACTTCGCCTTTTTGGTTGACTACTCTGGTAATACCGTGAACTGGATTGTGAATACCGCGATTGGCAAAGGTGGAGTAGGCGCTGGTAATCTCTAAGAGGTTGACTTCTAGTCCGCCTAGTGCGAGGGAGTAGTAGGGTTCAAGCTTGGATTCGATTCCCATTTTTTTGGCATTATCAATCACGGGCTGCCAGCCAGTGTCGATCAAGACTTTGATCGCTACGATATTGACCGAATTAACCAGCGCATCCCGCATGGAAATCTGACCCTTGAATCCCTTACCCGCATTTTTTGGCTTGTAACCATCGACATCGTAGGGGGCATCGAGATAGGATTTATTCGGACTGATGCCACCCGCGATCGCCGTAGCATAGACAAAGGGTTTAAATGTCGATCCTGGTTGGCGTTTGGCTTGAGTGACGCGGTTGAATTGGTGGGTTTCAAAGTCAGTACCGCCCACCATAGACTTAATCCCGCCTGTGCGCGGATCGATACTCACCATTGCCGCTTGCCCGAAGGAACCGCGATTATTCCGCACGGTAGAGTTAACGACTTCTTCGGCTTTATTTTGCCATTCGGGATTGAGGGTAGTTTCGACGATCAAGCCACAAGCTTTGATTGCTTGAGGGGAGATGCGTTGAGGAAGTTCTTGCTCGATATATTTGGTGAAGTAGCGAGCCTGTTGCTCTTCCCGTTTAATTGGGCTGCGTTTGGGTTTGAGTGGTTCTGCTTTGGCAGTTTTGGCTTCGGCTACAGTAATAAACTTAGCATCTACCATTCGATCGAGCACTAAATTGCGCCGCTGTTGGGCAAAGCGGGGATTGACAAAGGGCGAGTACTTATTTGGTGCAGGGGGCATCGCCGCCAGGGTAGCCATTTCAGCTAGGGTGAGTTGATCGATCGTTTTGCTAAAATACACCCAAGCAGAGTCAGCCACGCCATAGGTACCTTCACCCAGATAAACCAGGTTGAGATAACGTTCAAGAATCTGATCTTTTGTCAGTCCCTCAGTCAATCTTTGGGCAAGGCGAACTTCTCGCAGCTTGCGCCACATGCTCCGCTCCTGGTTGAGATACACCATCCGCGCCAGCTGCTGATTGATGCTACTCGCGCCTTCTACGAGATTTTTAGACGTGATATTTTGGACAATTGCTCTGGTTACCCCTTTATAATCCACCCCATCATGCTCATAAAAGCGACGATCCTCGATCGCCACAAAAGCTTTTTTAAGTTTATCCGGCATCTGCCAAGTCTTGAGCGTCTCGCGGGTAGCATTCCCCGTTTGGAGCAGAATACTCCCATCGACACCTTTAATCGTCACTGTACCAGGACGAACATAGCTCAGGGCATCAGCTGGAACGTATTCACTCACGCTGCGATCGACAAAAATCCAGGTGCCAACTAGGGTCAATAGTCCCAACCCTAAGCCAGAGCCAACCCAGAACAACTTATTTTTGTGAACTGGCTTCTCGCCCTGAAATGGCTTAACTAAGCTCGAACCAACTCTGCTAAATGTAGATCCGACCCCGACTGCGACACCACCGACGGTTCGTAAAATTCGCCGTCTGGCTTTTTTGGTTGCTAACTTGCCTAATTTCTGTTTAGGTGTAGTAACTGGGGTGATGTGAGCGGGAAATTCGATCGCTTCAGTGGCAGCTGACTGGATTTCTGAGCCGTTGTTTTGATGTTGATCGATGGAAGTAACGACGCTAGTCGTTGGTGGTAGCGGCGCATTTACCGTAGCAATCGCGTCTTCTGGCGTTGAAACAGACTCGAAATTAATAGATCCAGATACTGGTTGCGGTTGCTCGCGAGGTTTGGTTGCCCCGATTGAGGGCAATTTTGCGGATAGTTCCTTTAACCTAGCGAATAAATTCAACACGTCAACTCCTAATGTAAGCAGGGCAGTCATTCATACAGGGCGATCTCGATTACTTTGTTGAGACAGCAATCGATCTTAGGGCAATGATTGCCCCACCCCTAATCTCTGTAGCTATTTCTCAAAGGGGACGCTATACCAACGAACAATGTTAATTGAGCATAATAGCGTACTGAGCGATTCCGAGGGAATACTAATGATGACTCCTAAAAATAAGTCATCACAATTATACTAGACATCTTTGATTGTTGAGTATTCAACCTCACCGCTTTGATTAGCTTTTTTCCCAGTAATGAACAACGATCTTCACTATTCGACGGCTGTTGACCCACTACGTAATTCGATCGGTAGACTCCAATATCTCAACTGGGGAGAATTTACTGGTGTTGTGGATATTACTGTAGGATCGGGACGAGCGTGGGAAATCATCTTTTACCAAGGGCAAATTGTCTGGAGTCTAGATCTCGCCCAACCCAATCGGCTGTGGGAGAGGTTATTGCACGACCATATTGGCTATCAGCATATCGGACTGGAGCTATTATTTGAGGCTAAAAACTGTACCCCTTGGACTGGATTCGAGACCGGACGGAAAACTTCTTGGTACTATCAAGGCGCGATCGCTTTGATGATGCTGTCAGAAATTACTGTATCACAGCTCACTAAGATCTTAGCGGCTGCTGCCAGAGAGACAATTTTTGATTTATTACAATACAGTCAAGGTCAACAACTAACTTTTCGATCACACTCAGAAATTTTTGTCGATCGACCGCCAGTGTTGGTTAATACTGAAGAAGTTATTGCCCAAGCTGAATTAATGTGGCAAGAGTGGGATGCCCAAAAATTAGGCAACATCTCACCGAATAAAACTCCAGTAATTAAACATCCGGTGCAATTATATCGCCAAACAACACCAATTATTTATCAAAACTTAATTCAGGTAATTACTGGTAAGCAGACACTGCGAGAAATTGCTGCTCAAATTAACGAAGATTTACTATTACTAACGAGATCGCTTACTCGTTACATTCAAACTGGCATTATCGAATTAGTCGATCTTCCCGACCTCCAACATCCAGGAATCGATCATAAATTATTACTCGTTGGTAGCTCCAAGGGGAGTGCGCGGGCAGCAGTTGGCGAAGTAGCTACCCTGGCGGCGGAAGTCGCAGGATATCTCCCAGCCCAGCCGTCGAACAAATATACAGTACGTGCGCAAAAATCCGACAAAGAGCAGCAATCGAAGCGTAAAACTCCATCGCTGCCACCAAAAGTCGCTCAATCAAAATTAGTAATTTGCATTGATGATAGTACCCAAGTTTGCGAACTGATGAGATCGATTATTACTGATGCTGGCTATCGATTTATCTCAATTCAAGATGCCACTCAAGCTTTACCAAGATTATTGGAAAACAAGCCAGATTTAATTTTTCTCGATCTGATGATGCCTAAAATTAATGGTTATGAAATTTGTGGTCAAATTAGACGAATTTCTACTTTTGCCAATATCCCAATTATTATGCTCACGGGTAAAGATGGACTACTAGATCGATTGCGATCGAAAGTTGTTGGGGCTTCTGAATTTATCTGTAAACCTATCACCAGAGGTGCGATCGATACCGCTCTTAGTAAATATCTGCGCACCACAACCAGAAACTAAAAACTCCCAACTCCCAACCCCCAACTCCCAACATATCTTATGAACGACTCTCAAATTCAAGCCCAAGCCTATAGTTACTTCTTAGCCGAAGCACCAGAATTGCTACAATCGATCGAGCATGAAATTCTGACGCTACCAGCTGAACACACTACTGTTAAAGTACATAATTTGATGCGATCGTTGCACACGCTCAAGGGTGCTGCTGCAAATGTTGGATTACCGACGATCGAGCTAATCGCGCATGAATTTGAAGATGTTGCGCGAGTTTTTTATGATTTAGAACTAACCATCGATCAGTCAGTTCAATTATTACTATTAGATGGATATTCATGTTTGTATGAGTGTCTAGATGCTCAAATTACTGGGCAGGAAATTGATGAGTTTACGATTGTCGAGCGGATCAATATTACTCTCGAACAATTAAAATCAAAGCTGGGTGATTGGAGTACAGCTGATATTCCGCTACCAACAGCAACTGAGTTAGGTTTTGATATTGTCGCATCAATTTTTGAAACTACCATTCAAGAGCAGATTGATGAAATTGTCACTGTCATCGCCACTAAAGATGCTAGTAAAATTGCTGCATGTCTCGATCGAGTAACTGATATTTGTATCGGTTTAGCCCAATCCTTTGAACTGCCTGGTTTTCTCGCAATCAATCAAGCAATTATCGCGGCGATTTCCCATCAGCCTGATTGTCTCGATGATATTGCTTTAGTCGCTTTAATTAGTATCCAACAAGCCCAAACCGATGTCCTCGCAGGCGATCGTACTCTCGGCGGCACCATCTCGCCAGAACTTGCAAAACTAGCTCAGATCCAACTAATCGAGGCACTTATTCCCCAAAGCGCACCAATTGAAAAATTTGAACTAGCCAATGGCGAAGCAGAATTAGCTGGT
>JANNDQ010000451.1:0-4422 GCA_031387965.1 Chamaesiphon sp. OTE_75_metabat_567 | reverse complement strand
CTAAGCCTGTTTTAACCGACTCCAGTAAATCTACAAGCGAGTAAAAATGACTGAAATTAGAGCTTCGCTGGAGTCAGTGCCTGCAATCTCGATCGACAATATTCTGCCAGCGGGTCGATCGATCCAGGCTACAATTAACCTCTGGCAAGAAATCGATCTATTTTTTATGCAGCAAGGGAAAGTTTATGAAACTCTGCGACGACTGGCTCAAACTCTTCCCAATGCCGGAATTGACTACGCGGTGATTGGT
This sequence comes from Chamaesiphon sp. OTE_75_metabat_567, assembly GCA_031387965.1. GTDB lineage: Bacteria > Cyanobacteriota > Cyanobacteriia > Cyanobacteriales > Chamaesiphonaceae > Chamaesiphon. The sequence goes on along the minus strand of JANNDQ010000451.1, from coordinate 4,172 downwards.
GGCATGGCACTCGCTGTTCATGGATACGTGCGATTGACTCAAGATGTCGATTTGCTGATGAGTGAAGCAGGTTTAGACCAATTTCAGCGGATGTTGGTTGGACGTGGCTATATTGCGGCTTTTCCTGGTGCCCGCAAAATGTTTCGCGATACTCTAACTGGCGTAAAAGTTAAAATTATTACTACAGGTGAATTTCCTGGCGATGGGAAGCCAAAAGCATTACAGTTTCCCGATCCGGTGACAATATCGATCGAATTAGACGGACTAAGAGTCAGTCGATTAGAAACCCTAATCGAACTAAAGCTAGTATCTGGATTGACTGCACCAGATCGACTCAAAGATTTGGCAGATGTTCAAGAATTGATTAAAGCATTAAACTTGCCCCAACAATTAGCAGCGCAAATCGATTCTTCAGTGCGAGATGAGTACTTACGATTGTGGGAAACCGTGCAGCCACAGATCTAATTTAGCTCGATTAGCATCTAGTTAAGGATTAAACAGCTCGATCGAATCTTAGCGCTTTGCCTTTAATCTCCGATCGAATCGTCCCCTTTTCATACACAATATTTCCATTCACGATCGTATAAACTGGGTAACCCGTCAGATTCCAACCCTCAAATGGACTCCAGCCACATTTACTGACGATATCTTTACGTTCGATCGGGTGATAATTATTTAGATCAACTAATACTAGATCAGCATCATAGCCGATCGCGATCGCGCCTTTGTTAGGAATATTATAGGCTTTGGCGACAGCTGTAGACATCCAGTTTGAGACTTGCTCGATCGAACATTTTCCGGCTGCGGCTTGGGTTAACATCACAGGTAGTGCTGTTTCGACTCCGGGCATTCCTGAAGGTGTATTTGGATAACCTTTGGCTTTTTCCTCTAGGGTGTGGGGCGCGTGATCTGTGGCGATAAAATCGATCGTACCGTCTAATAAGCCTGCCCATAATACTTCATTATCATGGTGACTCCGCAAGGGCGGATTCATCTGGGCGAGGGTACCGATAGCGGCATAGGCATCGGTATTGAGCATCAGGTGTTGGGGTGTGACTTCGACAGTTACCCAGGCGGGCTTGTTCTGACGGAGTAGTTCCACTTCTTCGGCGGTAGAGAGATGGAGAATGTGCAGTCGCCGCTGATACTTATTTGATAGCTCCAGGGCGAGTTTAGTGGCATTGAGTGCAGCTTGATTGTCTTGAATTTGGGAATGGATGGCAGGATCGGTAATTCCCGCAAATTCTTGTTTGCGCTGATTGATTCGCGCTTGATCTTCGGCATGGACAGCAATTAATCTATCTCCCTGGGCAAAAATCGGTTCTAAGCTAGCCGCAGTATCAACTAGCAAATCACCATGCGCTGAACCCATAAACACCTTGATGCCGCAGGCAGGGTGCGCTGTGCGAATATCTGGCAGGTTGGCAGGAGTTGCCCCGATAAAGAAGCCATAATTGACGATGCTTTTCTGGGAGGCTCGATCGAGTTTATCATCGAGAGCAGCTTGAGTAATCGTCAGTGGTTTAGTATTTGGCATCTCTAGAAAAGATGTCACGCCACCTTTGGCACAAGCATGACTAGCAGTTGTCAAATTTTCCTTGTGTTCTAAACCTGGCTCGCGAAAATGGACTTGAGGATCGATCACTCCTGGCAACAAAACCAACCCAGTTGCGTCAATCTCTCTACTCACCTCGATAGTGCTAATACTGGGTGCAATTTCGACAATCTGTTCATCTCGAACCAACACATCCCCAATCAGCCATTCACCATCAGCCATCAGGATGCGAGCATGACGGATTAGCAAAGAATTTACGCTCATACTCGATCGTCTAAAATAAAGGGCATAATGGTCTATGAACGAAACAACCGTTTTAAAAATTATTTCTCAAAGCTGCTAGACTATTGCGACAGTCTCTGTCGAAGAGCTATATGTTAGTGTTTAAACCACCTTGGTAAAATCTTACAGTACAATTTAGTCGATTAGCGAGCATCGCAGGTAAACTAAATATCAAAGATTCTGCCCAAGCGCAACTGGATTAAATCGTCTCTGATTAAAGCGATCTAATCTGAGTCGTTTATGATCGTTAACGCCAAACAGCTCTAAACTCAAACTCATCTACATCTCATTGAAACGTTTTATGGATTACGAACAGCCTCAACCAGAATCTGAATCTGAACCAACTCCAGCATCTGAAAATACTCCAGAACCTAACCTCGAAAATCCGTGGATTGAAACGCTCAAAACAATTGTATTGAGTGCCTTTTTAGCGTTAGGAATTCGTGGGTTTGTGGCTGAGGCTCGGTTCATTCCGTCTGGTTCGATGCTACCAACGCTGCAAATTGACGATCGATTAATCATTGACAAACTAAGTTACCGCTTCACTAATCCCGTCCGTGGGGACATCGTTGTCTTCAATCCTACTGTTCAGTTAGAAAAAGAATTAACTGCTAGCGGTGAGAAAAAATTTAAGGAAGCTTTTATCAAACGGGTAATCGGTTTACCTGGTGAAAAAATTGATGTCAAAGGCGGCAAAGTCTACATCAACGGCAAAATCATTGCTGAGAACTATCTCGATGAAGCGCCGCAATACAACTGGAGCAGTACTGAATTAACACCCGATGGCATCGTCCCTGAAGGTCAATATTTAGTATTAGGCGATAACCGCAATAATAGCTATGACAGTCACTACTGGGGTTTTGTCCCTAAGGATAAAATTGTCGGTAAAGCAACAGTAAGATTCTGGCCGATTAATCGCGCAGGCGGCATCAATCCACAGCCGAACTATAAGTAAGGTAATTGCTCAACTCAGGGGAAATAAGGATTCCAAGGGGTTTAAGGAACTAAGAATCGATTATCAAATAGGATTGTCGGTAACTGCGCGAAAATCCGATCAAAGATTGTATCTCGACCCATAGAGATGGAAATGGTTTTTATAAATATTATTGTACCATGTCGATCGCATACAATAGATTACTCAAGTTTTCAAATGCGTAATTGACGATCTTCGATACCTGCGGCATATTTTCGTCATTTGTTTTAACTTTCAGATGATCAATACTTTCATAATTAATCACCTCTAACTGCTCTAAAAGACCTCTTAATCTAGCTTTTAAATCTTGTTTAACACCTTCTCTTTGTTGTGGACATGGAAACAATATCGAGGACAGAATTTCTGGCTGGGGGGGGTAGAGTGTTGCGCTGTCAAGAGTCTATCGATGATTGGTGCTAGGATAAATTTGATTAGTTGACATGATTTAGTGATGCTGATCGCAAACATTTTCCCTCTAGAGAGATCATCCCCAAAATTAAATTTCAGATCGGGTGGGACGATCGGGTAAAGATGAAGAACATCTAACTTTTTTCTAGTAATTTCCTGGCAGATTAAATTCTGATATCGCCCTGTCACAGCTTCCATAATCAAGTCAGGTAAGCTAAATCTACCGCCTCTAACTTCTACTAAATATTTTCTCACCAGTTTATCTAAAATTTTGACTGTATTAGCTTCACTGATGCTGATATCAGTAAGTAATTTCAGCTGATCGAGACTGATGGGTTCGCGTTCAATTGCTAACCATAGCAAAATCGACATCTCGGTATTGGAGAGTAGATCCAATTGTTGAGACAATAAGGTTTCAATTTGGTCATAGAGGAGAATATTTGTATCTAGAAAATTGGCAATTTTGCCAGAAAATACATCACAGATCGTATTAGCAATTATTTTTAGATATTGAGGATTGCCTTGATATCGATCGATCAAAGTATCCCACTCGATCGCCGTGCCGATTAATTCACTCCGATACATGAGATCCTGACAGGATTGACGATCGAGTCCATGTAGTTCGAGCCTTCGACGATCGTTGCCGATACTCAAATATTTTTCGGCTGTAACTATTAGACAACAGATATCATTGTCTAATGAATTTAAGCGATCGAAAAATCCAGCATAATCTTGAGATAGAGCTGGAGCTGGAGCCGATAAATCGTTTGAGTTCAAAACTGGATCGGCATTGTCAAAGATTAGTAAGCATCGATGTTTTTGTAAGTGATTAATGGTTTTGTCGATCGCTACTGGTAAATTTGTAGATAATTTGGCACTTCTACCACCACTGACTGCTTTGATGACGATTGATAACACCTCGATTAATGATGGCGCATCCGCTAGCGAGATCCA
>JANNDQ010000433.1:0-3418 GCA_031387965.1 Chamaesiphon sp. OTE_75_metabat_567 | reverse complement strand
AAACTAATTAGGACATAATTAATCAAAATTCACTTATGAAACATATATTACTTTTTGGTGCAACGGGCAGAACAGGCAAACAAGTTTTGAAGTATGCCTTGGATAAAGGATACAGAGTGACAGCACTTGTGCGAAATCCTGAAAAAATAACCGAAAAATCCGATCGGTTAACTATTATTAAAGGACTTCCTACTAATATTAATGATGTCAGGAAAGCCATGTTAGATTGTGACAGAGTAATCAGCACTTTAAATCCAATATCTGAGAAAGAAATAATTTCTCTAACCAAAATTTCCCCTCCCCAAATACTAGAAAAATCCATACGAAACATAATTGAGTGTATGGAAGAATATAGAATTAGAAAAATAGCCGTAGTTTCATCCATAGGTATTGGAGATACTTATCTATTAGCACCTTGGTTTATGCGATTGCTTGGGAAAATAACTAATTTTAGAAACTCATTTGAAGACCACAATAAGCAAGAGTCCTTACTAATGAACTCTAATTTAGATTGGGTAATTACAAGACCAGTATCTTTAAATAACAACGATTTATTGCAAAATTTAGTTATTAATTATGATAAAAAACCATCTCCTTTTAAAATTAGTCGTAAACAACTTGCAAAATTTTTAGTAAGTTGTTTAGAAACAGAAGAATTTTTCAATAAGTCACTAATCTTGTCAGAAAAGCCATAAATCAGATTATTTAATTTACCTACCATGATTTTAGTAACAGGAGCTACCGGACATTTAGGGACAGCAGTAGTCACAAATCTACTGAAAAAGACATCAGCCGATCGAATTGCCGCATTTGTGCGCGATGAAAATAAAGCCTCTGCCTTAAAGGAAAAAGGTGTAGACATCCGCGTCGGTAACTATGATGATATTGCCTCACTCGATCGAGCCATGCAGGGAATCGAAAAAGTTTTACTAATTGCCGGAACGGATGAAGATGAAGATAGCCGTCTTCGGCAACACCAACATGTAGTGGATGCTGCAAAAAAGGCGGGGGTCAAATATATTGCTTACACCAGTCGGAATTTGAAAGAGCCAAACACTTTGGTAAACAAGTTGATGGTGGGACATTTTCAAACGGAAGACTATATCAAAGCGAGTGGGTTGAACTATGCTCTATTTCGCAATGCCTTGTATATGGACACCATTCCGCTGTTTGTAGGGGCAGGAGTTCTTGATACGGGGATTAACTTGCCAACTAGTGACGGACGAGTATCCTTTGCCCTCAGAAGCGAAATGGGCGAAGCCATTGCCAATGCACTGTTAGAAACTGTTAGCAGTAACCGGATCTACCAACTCACAGGCAGTGAGTCATATTCCTTTGGTAATGTTGCGGCTACCCTATCCGATTTATCAGGTAAGCAGGTAAGTTATACACCTACTGAAAAATCGGTATTTGAGGCGCAAATGAAAGAACGTGGTACCCCGTCAGCAGTCGTTGAGAAGATCGTGGGTTTTCTCACGGATATCAAGAATGGGCAGGAAGCAGAGATTAGCTCTGACATGGAAACCCTGCTAGGGCGAAACCCTGCATCGCTCAAAGAGGGGTTAAAAGTTCTGTTCGAGTTCTGAATTTATCTAAAAATATAGAGAGCACAATATTTTCATGCAACCATTGCCGCCATCGTTGCCTACTTTTTGGACAAATGGTTTCTATGCTTTTTCCTGTCATAGTTATTTGATACACAACAGGGTCAGCAATGGTTGCACGATCGTTACCTCATTGAAACTAGAATCATACTAACCATCAAAATACCAACTAAATGATACGAGCCACTAATTGCACCGTAAAGGAGTGGTCGAGGAATATTCGGGTTAATTGCGATGTCAACGGTATTGGCAACTAAATAACCGAATCCAATAATTATCGCAAATACCAGTGCATCTTGATAAGACTCTATTTTCAGCGCATTCATCAAAATCGCGCTGGTCACTGTAACTATCAGGGTACATATTGCTGGGCCGATAATGAAAATGGGAGCTAAACTTTGTTCTTGCTCATTTTCCTTCCCCAATGAAATCTTATACTGTTTTTTGAACAGAACTGTATACCAAATAACCGCAAGCAAAAAGTAGACAACAAAAGCAAGTAGCACGCCAAACCAATTTAAAGCTGAAATTGCATTAATCATTGTTCGATATTTCCTGTACTTTTACGGCTGTATCACTACTATAGAGTGGGGCAATGACAACCCTATGTCAGGGGTATCTAAAAAAATTAGTGATACCTGTCGAAATATTCTTGTAAGGTCAGATCGTGAGGGGTAAACGTTTCGGCAAGTATTTCTATTTTTTTGATCCGTTGGCGGAGCCTCTGCTTGGCAGAATCGAGTCGAAAATACCTAAAGTCTTTACGCAACAAACACCACGCCACCAATAACCAATTCGATCGCACGCTCAATAAAGCAAATGGCTCAATGGTTCGATCCGTAGTCTCATTGGCTTCATTAGCATATTCAATTTTGGTCAATAAAAAATTGGTCAATGCAAATTGTAGGATAGATAAATTACTACTCGTTCGTTCGATCTTCTCGATCTGGGTAAATTGTGTTCGATCGGTAAGTAAATTGGCTTTGTCTTTTAGATTTAGAGTTAATACAGATTTGATTTTATTGATCGCCTCAGAATAATCTTTTATTAAAGAGGAATCTTTGTTATTTAAAACTAATTGTTCGGCAATAATTAAAGCACTTGCTTCACTTTCTGTAAACATCACAGGCGGAAGCCGATAATGTTCCATCAGGCTGTAGCCTCTACCTTCTTCAACATAAATCGGAATGCCAGCGTCTTCCAACGCTCGAATATCTCGATAAATTGTCCTGACACTTACTGAAAATTTAGCGGCAAGTTCGGGTGCAGTCACAAGCCTTTTGGTCTGCAATTGGGTGACGATCGCAGTCAATCTTGAAATTCGCTTTGTATCGTTATTATTCACTAATCAGATTCTCGATCTAATTTGAATTAAAGAGTCGGCTTAGAAGTCCCCATCATATCGTAAATCTTATCGATTTTTCTGTGGAGATATTTTGCGAATGAGTGCAACCTTCCGCATCCGATCTTGACTGAGATCGTTATAATAAAATTAAATCTACCTTGAAACAAACACTGTTTTTTTATCGTGACAAATCAAGAACCAGAAATTGTGTTCGGTAAAGAAATGGCTGCTGCCTATGACACCAGGAATGCTGTTTTTGCGCCACTGCGGGATTCACTTAATTTTATCATTCGGGCGATTCTTGCCGAACTGCCGACCGATGCGCGGATTCTCTGTGTTGGCGTTGGTACCGGAGTGGAATTAGTCGATCTTGCCCAAGTATTTCCAAAATGGCAATTTACGGCTGTAGAGCCTGCTGCACCGATGCTGGAGATTTGTCGCCAACGGGTGGAAGAGTTTAACCTGACAT
>JANNDQ010000301.1:0-2097 GCA_031387965.1 Chamaesiphon sp. OTE_75_metabat_567 | reverse complement strand
CTGGTCACTTCTAAATCTACAATTGAGACTAATAATACCCTCGAACAACAGTCATTAATCTTGTCAGGACTAATAGTCGATCGAGATGGTGCGCTCCAAGTTTATAATCCGATCTATGCTCAGGTATTCGATCGTGATTGGATCGATCGAGAGTTAGCACGTGTTTGTCCTTATAGTAAAGCTTTAACGAATTGGCTAGATCATGGACGACCCGATTCTCTACTTCTGAATGGTGATGGACTCGATCGAGCAATTGTGTGGAAAGAGTCTCAATCGCAAAAAAATCAATCAATTGGGATTGAAGGTGCGGCTTTTCTCGACCGAAGCCAAGCTAAGAGAACAGATGTCAAGCTAAATCAAATTAAAAATAGAATTAAAAGCTTAGTTAGGATATTACTAGTATCAATTTTAATTGGTATTGTAATCGGCTTAGTATTATTATTTGCTTTAAAAAACAAAGATGAAAGTCTCAAATTAGCTAGTGAAATTAATCAATTCAACTTAATTAGTAACAAGATTACGAGTCAGTACGAATTTGCGCCTATTGATTCGCTCAAAGCGGCGATTGTAAATGCTAGGAAATTTCAGTCTTCCCAAATTGATTTGTCTGGACAAACAACGCCTACACCTCAACTAGCTCTGCAAAAACTGGTTGATAGTATTCAGGAAATTGACGAAATTAATACACATCAAGAGGGTGTTAATGCTGTCAATTTTTGTCCAGACAATAAAATTATGACGGCGGGAAGTGATGGAACGATTGATGTTTGGAATAGACAGTTAGATCAGCAAGATCCGCTAACAATTGTCGATTTAGGTGCTGAGATTAAAATTAACAGTATTTATAGCAATAATATTTCGTATCCCAAATCAAAATGTGATGATACTTTTGTTACTGGTAGTAGTGACGGGAAAATTAATTTGTGGTCATGGAATCAAGATCTGATAACTGCGAAAAGAATTACTGAGCCAGCAATAGCTCATAAAAATAAAGATCTAGATCGCGAAGGGGGCGTTCAAAATGTGAGATTAACTCAGGATAAACGATATATATTCAGTACTGGTAAAACTGACGGTATGCTCAAAAAGTGGCTGATCGATAATAATAAACTAACACTGATTTGGGAGCGGCTTGCTCATCCAGGTGGAGCTATGTCTCTGAGATTAAATCGCAAAAACAATCTAATCGCTACCGCAGGCAAAGATCAGACAGCTAAAATATGGGATCTAGATGGAAATCTGAACGAAGAACTTGCAGGTCATAATGGTTCTGTTAATAGTATTCGTTTTTGTTCTACAACATCTACAAGTTGTCAATTATATGAAATAGCAACAGGTAGTAGCGATGGTACTGTCAAACTATGGGACGCAAACGGAATGCTTCTTGGCACGATCAATGCCGATCCAGGTGAAGTTAGAGCAGTGTTATTTAGTCCAGATGGTAAACTATTGGCAACGGCATCAGCCAAAGATCCAAACACAAATAACGGTAGCTCGGTCAGAATTTGGAATCTTGACGATTTGAAATTAATCACCAACTTCAAAGGTCATCAAGGTGGAATTGAAAGTATGCGTTTTAATCCTAATTTCAAAGCAGAAAATAGTAATTCTCTGCAACTAGCAACTAGTGGTCAAGACGATAGTACTATCCGTGTCTGGAAGATTCCAGAAGTTATCTCAGCTCAGAATAACCGCCTAGAGAAAGTTAATAGTGTTCGCTTCGATCCCGATGATTCTAGCCATTTTATTACAGCAGGTGATGATGGCAGCATATCTTGGTGGTCTCATCAACCAAATCGACCACTCGAACGAATAGATAGTTTTCAGAAAGATAACATTAAATTTACAACGATCCGCATTCATCCTCGAGCAGGAAAAGAAATGATTGCTGTTGGCGGTTCAGACGGAAAAGTTAGATTGCTCAAGGTTGAAAATAATCAGCTAACAGAAATTACCTCTTTTAAAACTGGGCAAGGCGAAACATACAGCATGGATTGGAATTACGATCAAGGTCGATATTTACTTGCGACAACTGGCACGGCAGGTGACTATGTTAGAATCTGGAAAATTGACATTAAAAATATTAAAGAAGGTGAA
>JANNDQ010000379.1:0-5170 GCA_031387965.1 Chamaesiphon sp. OTE_75_metabat_567 | reverse complement strand
TCAGTTGTTGATGCTCAAGGTCATGGTATCAATACCTGGGCTGACATTATCAACCGTGCTAACCTCGGTATGGAAGTAATGCACGAGCGCAATGCTCACAACTTCCCTCTTGATTTAGCTGCTGGTGAAGCTACTCCTGTTGCGCTCACTGCTCCTGCTATCAACGCTTAATATCTGTTTGATTTAGAGTGATTGAATCAGCCTCCTCACGTTGTGAGGGGGCTGATTTGTTTGTGCTGGTCTGAATGTATTTCCACAACTTGCAATTTTGTCTATATTTTGTTACAATTATTAATATTAAATGAAACAGTGTTGAATTTTTTGTGTTGTTTCAGGAAGTTCGTTCAATGTTAGATTGACCAATCAGCAAGTCTTGAGCGGATACTGTGAAAAGTGAAGCTGTGTCAATGAACAGCATTTCTAGGAGAGAATCGATCGTGAATACCGATGAGTTGTTAAGGCAATATGATAATGGAGAGCGGGACTTTGTCCTGACAAATCTATCGGACGCATGTTTGACAGAAAGATGTTTAGCGGCAATCAATCTCAGCCAGTCACACCTCGCCAACGCCAACCTATCGGGATCAAATTTACAGCGGGCGAACTTGTCAGCCGCAGTTTTGACTAGAGCAATGTTGTGGCGATCGAATCTAGCTAGTGCTAGCCTGATGTCTACCAATCTCAACGAAGCTAATTTAATTCGAGCAACTCTAACCGGGATTAATGGGAATGGAGCCTCACTCAGAAAGGCTGACTTACGGCTGGCAGATTTACGCGGAGCTAATTTAACTCAAGTAAACCTCGCGGGCGCAGATCTGCGTTATGCGGATTTGACTGGAGTCAATTTGACAGGGGCAAACTTGAGCCGAGCTAATTTCACCGGAGCTAATCTAGCAGGGGCAGATCTACGCGGTGTGATGCTGACTCACACAATCTTTGAGAATACAGATCTAAGTGATATTTCATTACTGGAAGTAGATCTGAGTCAAGTAGATCTTCGGTATGCGATTATGAGGTAAACACTCACCTTTTAAAATGTGGAAATTGATGATTCCGTCGCGCCTAAACCTCTGAGCGTCGAGATCGATCCAGCTGTCAATCCACTCACACCCTTGACATTCATCCCTTCATAGGGTCGATCGAGCCGTAAGGTTTTGACTCGCTCCTCCCTGTCTACATCCCACAGCGCGATCGTAGTATCGGCACTACCACTGGCTAAAATTGTCCCACCCTCAATCCAGGCGATCGATCGCACCCATAAACTGTGCCCAGCTAAAGTTTTCAACAAAGCTCCCGTAGCTACATCCCAGATTTTGACCAAGTGATCGCTACCGCCAGATGCTAGGGTGTGCCCATCTGGATGCCATGCTACTGCACCAATCGCGTCGTTATGTGCCAAGGTTTGTACGCAGGGGAGGCGATCGTCAACTAGCGATGCCAGTTCGGACATTTGCCACAATTTCACGGTACCGTCGCTACTGCCACTAGCCAAGATTTGTCCATTCGGACTCCAGACTACGCCAAAGATCCAGCCGTGATGGGCTACCCAATTTAGTTGACAAATTCCCGTGGTTACATCCCATAATCGGATACTGCGATCGCTACTGCTGCTGGCTAATATCCGCCCGTCGGGACTCCAATCGATCGACCAGACGACATCGGTATGACCTGGCAAGGTGTGCAGACACGTTCCAGTTTCTACATCCCAAATTTTGATCGTAGTATCGCCGCTACTGCTGGCAAGTTTGGTACCATCAGGACTCCAGGCTACCGACCAGATCCAAGTGTAATGTCCGGCTAATGTTTGCAAGTAATGTCCCGATCGATCCCATAATTTCACGGTATTATCACTACTCCCACTGGCTAGCATTTCGCCATCTGGACTCCAGGCGACAGCCCAAACCCAACTATTATGTCCCGTGAGGGTATTGCCGCAGGTACCAGTATCCGTTTGCCAGAGTCGGATCGTACAGTCTTGGGTACCGCTAGCGAGGATGTGCTGGTGAGGATTCCAGGCGAGCGCAAACACTTGAGCGGCATAGCCATGTAGCGTGCGGAGGCATTGTCCGGCGAGATCCCATAAGCGCACTGTCCCATCATCGCTACCACTAGCCAGCAAGTGACCATCAGGACTCCAGCCGACCGAACCAATCCAAGCTGAGTGTCCCTGGAGAGTTTTGAGACATTTTGCATCAGTTACATCCCACAGTTTGACCATCCGATCTTCGGAACCACTCGCCAGCAAGTGACCATCGGGGTTCCAGGCGATCGACCAAATTCCGCCCGTATGACCTGGTAAAGTAGCAATACAGGTTCCGGTTTGAACATCCCATAATTTGAGCGTACAGTCTTGACTGCCACTAGCGAGGATGCCACCGTCGGGACTCCAGGCAATGGCAAGTACCATTGAGTTGTGCCCAGTTAGGGTCTGAAGACAGGTGCCCGTCTCGGTATCCCAAATCTTGATCGTGGTATCGCTACTGCCACTCGCCAGCCGTCGCGAATCGGAATGCCAAGCCACGCTAAAAATCATGCTGGCATGACCTGATAATGTTTTTAGACATTCGCCAGTATAAATATCCCATAGTCTAATAATGCTATCAAAACCGCCACTGGCAAGCATCTGTCCATCCGCCCGCCAAGCTACCGACCAGGCGGCTTCGGTGTGTCCTTGGAGGGTTTGGAGACATTCACCCGTACCAACATCCCAAATTTTCACGACACAATCGTGACCGCCACTAGCAAGAAGTTGTCTCGACAGGCTGGGGCTAAACTGGACGCAGCGCACCCAGTGAGTATGCCCCGTTAATACATTCAGCGGCTGACCGTCACTAACGCGCCACAGACAGACTGAGCCATTGGCATCTGCCGTGGCAACTTGGGTACCATCGGTACTAAAAGCGACTGAAAATACTGTCCCAAAGGGCTGGGTAAAGCTGGATTGAATGAAATTGGCATGAGCAAAATTCACCCGATGTAGAGTTGCTTGTTGCAGACAGGCATGAGAAATTGTGAGGTGCGAAAAATCCCAGCCAGTTAGGTCGATTTGGAGATAATTACAGAAGTTAATCAGATTTCCTGCGCCATAGCCGGAAAAATTTGCTTCGGTGCTCCGCAACTGTGCGAGTACCTTGAGCATTTGGACTTGTAATGAGGAGATCGAACCAAACACCCTACTCAATTCAGTGCCGATCGCGCCTAAAATTAATCTAGATTGACTCGATCGCACATAATCTTTGACGGTAGTTTTAATTACTGCGTAGTGCAGAAACCAGTCTAATTTTAATTGCTGAAATTCAGTAGTGACCCGATCGATCGCTAGTTCGGTCACATATTCCATCACCACCGGCTGGAGGGTATAACGGCTCGATTTGCGCTCGATTAGACTCCGCCAACTCAGAGATTCCAATGCTTCTAATAATTTCGCCTTCGTCACAGCGGGCAAGATATCAACGTATAGTTCGGCAACTGTCGTCCACTCGCGGTTAATTGCCAACCAATACAGGATGCTTTGTTCTAATCCCGATAGTCGATCGAATTGGTGATCCAATAGTCGCCGCACGCCATTAAATACGAATGTTTCTTCGGTCAGAAATTGACCGATATCGCCGTCAAATAGATCGCGGATGGACGTAGCGACAATCTTTACAGCGAGGGGGCTATTGCCATAGCGATCTCCTAATGTCTGTCGTTGTTCGACTGTCCCGCTGGCTCCTTTGGCTTGTAGTAATGCTTGGCTGGCTTCGCTCGAACCACCCAGCAAGAACGATCGCACCTGCAAATTCTCACCCTCATCAGCCGCCACTTCCGCAGGTTTTTCGCGACTAGTCAGGAGTACACAACTTTGATGCTGCGATCCGCCAATCAGGCGGAGCAGTTCGCCATAATCTTCATAGCCCTCCCGAAATTGTCCCGCGTGAGTGCCTTCTTGCAATAGGGTTTCGAGATTATCTAAAATCACCAGACACGGCTGGTTTTGGAGGTGGTGGATCAGTCGCGACAGGGTATTCTGGGTGTCTTGTTGGGCAGAGAGAAACGGTACCAGTTCGGCGAGGAGGGTGGCGAGTGGTGGCGCGTTGCGAAGCGATCTCCAGATCGCAAATGTGAAGTGTCGATCGTCATTCCCGACTAATCGATCAGCTAATTTCATCGATAAGGTAGTTTTCCCAATCCCGCCCATCCCCAGAATGGCGACTAACCGACAGTGATCGATCGCAATCCAATCTGTTAATTTGTCTATTTCAGCAGATCGCCCATAGAAATTATTAATATCCACGCCCTCGCCCCAATCGATCGTACATTTGGGGCGCGATCTTGTCTCAGGGGGCACGGTTGAAGCTACATCCGCTGCCAGTTCGGGTTGCTGGTAATCGTTCCGTTCTAATAGCAGCTCGAATGCTGAAAAAAACTGATCGAGGGTTAATTTGTCAACCCCCACCCGTGCTTCTAACACGCGAGTAATCGTGCTGATCGCTAGCTGGGTGCGTTCGCTCAGTTGTTCGAGCGTAAACCTGTCGCCAAGATTTAGGGTTTGTTCGAGTTGTCGGCGCGTAGCTTCGAGCTTGCGCTGTCCGGTTAATGAGAGCACGACTCCACGACGGCGGTTCTTTTTGGCGATCATGTCAGGACACCGATCGAGCGGTAGCAAGATAATAATTACTCTATTGTATAGAATTCACTCCATTGATCGATCATTTATGCACTTAATTTTGAGTTAAGCCCCAAACCGAATCTCCACCCGCGCCCAAAAAGATTAGTTTCTAGGATCTAAAACTATACCCAGACTAGATTTTAGATTGGATTTGATCGGCAAAATTTAGCCAGTGCTTAACTAATCATATCTTGTCTGGCTTCTGGCAATGTCCACCCTGATACTAGAGATGCAGCTCAACCGATCGCGCGCAGGTTTGATAGTAGGTACATTTACTACAGCTTAGGAGATCCCCATGTTAGACCCAGTTTTTGCACCTGCTGTCCCCAACCCCTTTGGTCTGGGTAATGTCGGATTTATGAGTAATCCCACCTTTGTCGATATCAATGGCGATGGCAAACTTGATGCTTTTGTTGGGAGCAGTCGTGGCGACACGCTGTTTTTCAAAAACACGGGGACAACTGCTGCTCCAGCCTTCGCCGCTGCTGTTACCAACCCCTTTGGTCTGATTGATGTCGG
>JANNDQ010000350.1:0-1795 GCA_031387965.1 Chamaesiphon sp. OTE_75_metabat_567 | reverse complement strand
GGCAATGGTCTTTCTGCTTACGTTTTTACTCCAGGCAAACAAGTTGATTCAGAAGATTTGGTTGGTATATTTGACTATGCCGAACCAGATTCAATCGCCTCTGTCGAAGAACAATTTAATTATTATGGCTCTCTATTCTCTCGAAAATATGAACTTAAAATACAGCATAGCAGTGGTCCAATTGCCAAAGGAGTAATTCATGATAGTAGAATTTTAGAGCCGGGTAAAATGAAATTCACATCTCCAGTTACTCCAGATATTGAAGCTTATGGTAAAAGTAATTTTGATTACCTCACAATTTTTAGAGCTGAACTTGAAAAATATGATTATCTTATTCTGTGTAACGGTGCGAGATTTGACACGTACTCTCTAGATGAGTACGGCATCTTTGTAAATATTCTCACAATGGGGAAGATGTCAAATCAAAACGATCGACTAAATCGAGTAGAGACTTTTGAATATGCTGAACCACATTTAATTGTATCTGTCGCAGAACAGAGAAAAAATTATGAATCTTGGCTTGATTCTATTAAATCTGTTCCTGGTTAAAAATTATTCACTTACTTGTGACAAATGCTGCACAAAGAGATCATGCTCTGCTGCTGCCAAACCTGCCTGCAATACTGCCAAAACCTTCACCATATCTCCAGCGAGTAAATCTTCTACCGCCAGCCACAAACCTGGAAATACCCGACTCCGAATCGTCCCATCGGAATCTATCGGCAAAGAGATATAATCACCATCTTGCAAGCAAAACCAGTCCACTCGTCGATCGAATACCTGCCAGACGATATACTCAGGGATACCATTACGACGGTAGGCGCGCTTTTTGTCACCAAGATCGATGGCAGCACTACTAGCGGCAATCTCCACCACCAATTCTGGTGCCCCTTCAATGTAGTCATCCTCACTCAGACGAGATCGACCACCACATTCAGATTCGATCAGCAATACAGCATCTGGCTGAGGTTCATTGTCTAAATCTAACCGGACTGTCGGTGCATCTCCTAGTGCAACCCCTGGTGTGGCTACCTTATAAGTCCAGAGCCAGCCCATAATGTTGCTATGAGGTTCGCCGTGACTTCTAAAGCGTAGTGCAGCAGCCATATACACAATTCCTTCTATTAGTTCAGCGTGCTTGAGCGGTGGCATGGCATTGTAGCGTCGCTCAAATTCGTAGCGAGTAAGCCTGTCACCATTTTCTAGTGGCGGAATGAGCCGATACTGAGCGGGTGTTTTCACCATTGCATCTGCCAGATTAAGAGTTCAAAAAGCTTGCTTTAATTATAGTTGAGAGTTGAGCAGCAACTATTCACTAATTTTCAACTCTGACAAATCAGAGATCGAAACATCAGCCATTGCCAACGGCTTCGCAGATCTGCCCCAGGAGATACCTACACAGCCTGCTGCACCGCCTTTACTGCCCATGATCATGTCCCAACTACTATCGCCAACCATCAAGGTTCTAGCTGGATCTACCCCCATTTCCTGACAGGCAAATTGAAACAAGCGCGGATCTGGTTTGGCGAATTGGAGATCGGAACCCAGTAGCACCTGAAAGTAAGGTTGGAGCTTGTGATAATTGGCAAAATTGACGACTTGGCTGGTTGTTGCTGCTGACACAATCCCCATTTTAATTCCTGCTGCTGCGAAAGATGCGATCGATCCCGCACAGCCAGGAAACATCGCAGCAGGAGTAGATTCCATCACTCGATCGACTTCAGTAAACGCGCCCCGAACAATATCTAGCGCCGCACTCCACCCTCTCCCTGTCTCAGCAATGTAGGCAGCCGCC
>JANNDQ010000324.1:0-9781 GCA_031387965.1 Chamaesiphon sp. OTE_75_metabat_567 | reverse complement strand
CCTAGTTTCCGGTTGAATCTCGATTCACTTAACAATTTGAGCCAAAATTAATTACTTTCGAGATTCAAGCCACTCAATCACCATTTGACCGAGACTAACATGATTAAGCCTGTCGATCTCCCGAATTCCAGTAGGGCTGGTGACATTTACCTCTGTCAAATAACCACCGATCACATCAATTCCGACAAAATATAAACCAGCCGCTTGCAGCTTAGGCGCAAGTTCTGCACACATCTGATATTCTCGATCGGTAATATCCACCTTTTCACTCCGTCCACCGACGGCCATATTGCCCCGAAACTCTTTCCCTGTCGGAATCCGATTCACAGCGCCCAATGGCTTCCCGTCGAGTAAAATAATCCGCTTATCGCCATCTTTCGCCGCTGGGAGAAATTTCTGAATCATCAGTGGCTCCCGCGTGCGCCCAGTGCTAACTTCAATCAGGGAATTGAAATTACGATCGTCTGGCGTGAGGAATAGAATCCCCTCACCACCTTTGCCACCCAATGGTTTTAATACCCCAGAGCCATGCGTTTCGACAAACTGGCGAATTACTGCCTTGTCTCGTGAGACGATCGTCTCAGTCATCCATTCAGCAAACTGGAGCGCAAACATCTTTTCATTCGCGGCACGTAATCCCGATGGGCTATTGACTACCAGTGTCTTGGCTGGATCGAGACAGTCGAGAATATAGGTTGTATATAAGTACGGTACATCCACTGGTGGATCTGTCCGCATAAACACGGCATCCATTTCGCCCAAAGGTTGAAAGGCGACTTCTCCTAGCTGGTACCAGTCTGCTAGTGATACCCAATGATCTCCCGCAAGCTCTACAGGTGTAAGCTTGACTGGTTGCAGATATCCCCACGCTTGCCCCCCTACCACACTCAATTTGTCAGCTTGAGTAATCCACACCTGATGTCCCAATCGATCGGCCGCTTCCATCAATGCCACACTAGTATCATGAGTGGGATCTAGTCTGGCGATCGGATCGATAATAAATGTTAGTTTCATCAGCTGGGAGTTCGGTAGTTCGGAGTTGATAGTTAAATTTTAGGTGTTGGTGCTACCGAGAAGCAAGAATGTGAGTGCAAATACACATAGCATCTAGAAATCGCTATGTTGGTTAGGACACAAACCCGACTTTTTGGAAAAAGTCGGGTTTGTAGCAGCACTAGTTTTATTGTCTGAACCTCTTTGATGGTCAGTATATTTATCGTTTCAGTGATTGATAACCACGCCAAACTCCAACTAATACCCCTTGAACCTGAACTAGATGAGCTTCAGCTTCGATCGGCTTATACTTGGCATTAGCAGGCTGGAGGGTGACACTTTCGCCATGACGATGATAGCGTTTAAGTGTGGTGCCTTGACCTTCCACTTGCGCCGCCACGATCGTGCCATTCTTAACCTCAGTCGAGTCTTTAAGCGGCTGCATAATCACCATATCGCCTTCGACGATCGAATCTTCGATCATGCTGTCTCCCATCACTTGCAGAGCAAAATAGTCGGACTGGTGAAAGATTGGGGCTAAATCTAACTTTTCGGTGACATCGGGAAAAGGTTCGACTAGTCCTCCGGCGGCGATGGTGCCAAAAATTGGGACTCCACTAGCCGCATATTTAAGAATTTTAATCGTCCGCGCTTTACCTTCCAACCACTCGATAAAACCTTTATTGCGGAGATGTTCTAACCGACTCTGGATTGGTGCGGGAGATTTGAGATCCATTGCTTGCATCATCTGCCGAATTGATGGCGCATGTTGATGTTCGCGGATATAATCGACCAACCAATCGTAGAGTTCTTGTTGAGCTTTCGTTAATTCCATGATTTGACCACCTGATATTCAATATATAACTACTATAGGTCTGTCGTACTATTAAAGTCCACTTTTTTATCAGTAATTATTTGAAGATCAAGCTACTTCTGTTTTAAATTGTGAGCCTTGTAAAAAGTTTCTAAGCTATTAATGTCGCCAACAAATCGCCAGTGCCAGGGTTCATAGCTGACTTTTTGGATATTATCTTTAGGAAAAGATAGCTCAAAACTATAGCTTGCAGCGTTAGCTTTGAGCCATTTATAGGCGGGGGTGGTGTCGAAATTTTGGTTGAGATTGGTAGCGGGAACTGAACCATCACCAAGATCGATCGCGTAGCCAGTATGGTGTTCGCTGTATGTGGGCGGAGCACTAACTTCGGCGCGTTTAGTTGGCTGTTGTCCGCGCTCGGCTCCAACTCCAAAAAATAAGCGTTTTTGGTCTTCAACCGATCGAAATGCTGAAATCGTCGTAATATTCACACCACTCGATCGAGCCGCCGCTACCATCGACTGAAACTTAGCTGCTGCTGACTTGCGCAGCCGATATCCACCGCCAATAGAAACTAGTTCTGCTGCGGGAGCCTCGGCGTAGGGGAGATGGTTGAGCAGATTATCAACATTGGGCGCTGGGCTAGCTTCAGTTGCTGGAGTGGCTGGATCGCTAGAATTAGTTGGATTAGGAATTGAAGTAGTTGCTGTTGGTGCTGGGGAATTGGATCGCCAGACAAATGCAGCACCTCCCAGCATTAGCAGCCCCAGCCCAATCGCAATCCAGCGGAGCAGAGTTTGCTTAGAAGCTGCTGTACTATTGGGACGATGCTCCTGCTTGGGCGCACCAAATGATTGAGTATCTCCTCCATCCCGCATTGCTGCTGGGATATCCTCGGCTTTGCCTAGATGAGCCGATTTATCTGCTGGTCTAGACCGATCTGAATTACTCAACTGTTACTCCTGCTGCGAATACATTGCATTTTGACATATAGTCGATCGCTAACGATCAAAAAGTTGTCATAACCTAGATTTCCCATTTTCCAACTCTAAACTTCTAACCACTAACTTTTAACTCATCCAATGCCTGGGCTAAATTTGCGGCGGTGAGATAACGATCGCTCACTCGATATTGGGTCACTTTATCAATCAGGGCTTGGACTGGGGGCGTAAAGATCGGGAGCGATGCCACGTTGAAACGGTGCCCCCTTGGTAGTAATTCCACAAAGTCAGCCGGATTGCGTCCCGTGAGCAGAAAAATCAATGTCGGACCGATCGCATACAAGTCTGACTGAGTGCAAGGTTGTCCGATGTTTTGCTCTGGTGCCATATAGTCAGGTGCGCCGATTTTAGTACTGCCGAGGGTGCCGATTTCTTTGACTGCACCAAAATCAAGTAAGAAGATCCGTCGATCAATCGCCCGCACCAGAATATTTGCGGGCTTGACATCCCGATGAATCAATGGCGGCTGCTGTTGATGAATATATCCCAAAATGTCGCACAGTTGGATCATCCAGTCGATCGCCTGGGATAGTGAGACTGTCCCATGTTCAAGCACGTACAAATCCAGATCTCGCCCGTGGATCAGCTCCATCGCTAGATATTTGCGTCCGCTGGCAACGAAAAAATCATAGTATTCAGGGATACCAGGATGATGCAAACTTTGGAGGATTTTGGCTTCGCGCTCAAACAATTCCTGCGCTTTGGGAATCGCGACCATATCGGCATTCATTTCTTTGAGTACTAGCAATTTAGCGTTATCCCAAGCTAAATAAGTCGTACCCATCCCACCTACGCCTAAGGTTTTGAGAATTTGATAGCGACCGATTTGGTGACTGACGCTAATCGGCTGTCCACAATGCACACAAAATAGCGCATCTGCGAGATTGTCTAGGTGCGCGCAAGAAGCCGTAACAGGAGTGGGTTTGACGATCTCAACATCTAGTTCAACGGTGAGTAAAGTACCTGATTGGGATAATCTAATGCGATCATCGTTGGTTAGTAACACTCGGCTGGTCGAAATGTCATTGACAAAAGTACCATTACCACTATGATTAGTAACTTCCCAATAGCCACCGCCTTGGCGCAGACTTGTGTAATCAATTTTCGCGTGTAGTCTAGAGACTGTCGATCGATCAATCACCACCTGACATGCTGGAGATCGACCGATCTCGATCCTTGCGGGGGGAATAAATTGCCACTGCTGTAGGATCTGACGCTCGTTCTCGTCCCACAATGAAATTTGGATACTTTTCATGACGTGGCAATCGGTCTACTAATTCCGAATCGAACGCGGTGTCAATAGCAATCGCCAATCAGCCACGTAGGAACGAGCATCACTATAAATCGGACTCCGCCGCCGGATCGTAGTTGCAAGTTCGATCGCTGTCCCAATTCTACCCTGACGATAGATACTAATCGCCCGATCGAGTGTGCGGCGATCGGCGATCTCTTGGAGGGCGAGGCTCCAATAGCGACTCTCAGCTTGAGCATCGCGATACAGAGATCGATTCGGAGTAATTCGATTCGCCATTGCAATTGCCCGAGTCAGATTACCCTTATTCGCTAGGGCGATTGCACTAGCTAAAATTGGTCGATCTTCGATGATCTGAATCTTCTCATTCCATTCAGCTACAAATGGAGTGATTTCTTCGCCCACTGGTCGATCTCTAGTAACTTTCCCCGCCAAGCGAACGGCTGCTTTGAGATTGACTAACGACTCACCACCGCTAACTATCTGTCTCGCTTTCGCCAAAATCACCCGATTATCGACAGTTTCGATCTGCCGATTCCAGGTCGAAATTTCAGACTGGATTGTCTGCCCAACCTCACTTTGAGCTGGCACTTGCTTGGCTGTCTGGATCGCGATCGCCAGTGTCGCTGGCTGCTGGAAACTAGCGATCGATCTTGCCCATTGGAGTTGGGTTTGCTGCTTGAGCATCGCTTGCCAATTGGATTGTCGCGCCCGCGCTAAGGTATAAATCGTACTAGTTTTCGGAATTTTCTTAGTTTGGGCGACCGCATCCATCAGCGCTAGCATGTGGCGTTTACCCGCCCAGACGTGAGCCTGATTAAGTTTGATCCAATCTTGAGCTGTTGAGTAAGCAGCTACGTCTTGAGGTACCTTTTGAGCGACTTCGATCGCTGTATTAAAGTTCTGAACTTTGTACAGATCTACACTCAGCGAAACTAAATGATTGCTCCATTTGCTGCGCAGAGCTTGACCTTCTGCATACACATAGGTATTTTTATCGATCTGGTTTGCCAGCTTCATCGCCTTAATAATTGGCTCTGGCTGTTTAGGTAAAGGCACTTCAGCTACTTTCTTTTGCCCTTTTGCCGCTGCTGCTAATTTGACTGATAGAGCAATTCGCTTAGCACGAGCATTGTAATCATCGTCTTCCCGCTCCTGGAGGGCATCTTTCGCCTCTTGGAGTCGATCCCACGCATCTCGTTCTCGCGATAGCTTGGCAGCCATCTGATCATGCTTGTAGCTAGTCCAATAAGACCCCTTCAGCTGCTGGACATTCTGGAGAATGGAAAAAGCGTGATTCCAGTCAGCACTTTTGATTGCTCGATCGAAGTTGCCATCAATCTTGCCACTGTTCTCAGCTTGAATTGACCATTTAGCAACTGCCGCTTGAGTCTCCGGGTAAATGGGACTATTTGGTGGCACAATTTTGAGCGTGGCGATCGCTTGCTCGATCTGACCTTCATTCAACTGCTTGCGACCGATCCGCATGAGGTCATCAGACCAGGATTTTAGCAACCGCTGGGACTCACCATACAGTGCGTGTCTATCTGTCCAGTCTTTGACCAGATTCACCGCAGCCCGCAGCTTGGGCACTTCTTGAGTATCAGCACCAATTTGAGCGCAATAGAGCCGCTCAGCATCAGTAGAGATCGGTAGTATCCCCTGACAGTTTGGTGTCGGTGGGACAGCGATCAGCAGCAAATAACTGGTAATCCCGGTGCCGCCGACCATTGCCGCCAGTACTGCCCAAAATGCCGACCACGGATCGACGTTGACTCTGGGTAGATTGAGCTTGCTGATCGGCTCCATCAGATCGGTAAACAGGTCGCGATCGGGAATGTTGGTAATATGATTAGTTTCGTTACTGCTGCGGCGATCTGGATCTACTACTTGAGCGCCGTTGACTTGAGTAATACTATTAATATCAATTTTTGGGTCGCCCAAGTCTGGATCGTCTGTGGCTGATTGGCTAATGGGTCTATTTCCTCCCGTTCGGCGCGGCTGAACCCTTTTCCAGACTGCATTTAACTGATTCCCAATATTGTGTAGCTTACTATTTTCCACTCTTTTTCCCTCGGAATGTAATTTATTAATTAATGTATTACGGTAATATTTTTTTATAATTTAAAATCGATACTTAGCACGACAGCGATCAAGGATTAATTGATTAATATAGACGACTAATAATGGTTATGATTAGTTTTGACAGTTTAAATATCTTTAAAGTTACAAAGTTACATCTATCCTATTTGACAATATTCATATCACGTATTTGAACAGATGTGAGTTTTGCTTAGATTATCTTAATTATAGAATATGACAACTATTAATATTGACGATCGCACGATCCTGGATTTAGACTTATCACCGATTTTACCTGAGATCGATCGATGGCTAGGTACAAATCCCAAACAATTCGACCTGGAGCTGAAATTTGCGATCGATTATCCTCAAGATCCCGCCGATCCACGCGAACTTTCCGAAATCTCCGAAATCCGACTGTGGTTTATCCGGCTCGATGCCCGTTATCCCTATCTACCCCTACTGCTCGATTGGCAATCAGGCGAACTCAGTCGCTATGTTGCTATGCTAGTCCCTCACCAGTTCAGCCGCAAGGAAGGAATCCAGTATAATCCTGAAGGTCTAGAAATTTGGGTGATGCAGCGGGTATTTCTCCTCACAGACTGGCTCCAAACTCAGCAGATCACAGATCGCTCTCGACTAAAGTTTATGACTCAAATGCTGGGTTATGAATTAGATGATGGACTATTTGAATTACTAGCTAACAAAACCTAAATTAAACCTCATGAAAGCTCAAGTCCTCCGGGGAGTCAATCAACTCAGCTATGAAGACGTGCCAATTCCAGTATTAGGCGCAGATGAAGTCCTCGTTCAAGTCAAGGTGGTGGGTTTATGTCAGTCAGATATCAAAAAAATTCTATATCCCCTCTACGAACCACCCCGAATCTTTGGGCATGAGATGGCGGGAGTGATCAGCCAAGTCGGTGCCGATGTCCAGCAGTGGCAAGTGGGACAACGGGTGGTGGTGATGCACCATATCCCCTGTATGCACTGCAATTACTGCCTCCACGAAAATTATTCGATGTGTGATGTCTATAAAAATATTACGACAACTGCCGGATTTACGCCCAGTGGTGGCGGTTTTGCGGAATATGTCAAAGTTCCAGGGCACATTGTCCGCAACGGTGGACTGATCCCGATTCCTGATGGGATTACTGACGAACAAGCGAGTTTTGTCGAGCCAACCAATTGCTGTCTCAAAGCTGTCAAAAAAGCCAATATTCAGGCTGGCGACACAGTTTTAATTACCGGAGCTGGGCCGATTGGGTTAATGTTTATTATGCTAGTCGAACAGTTTGGGGCAAAGGCGATCTCGACTGATTTGATTCCTACCAGAGTAGAAAAAGCTCTGGCGGTTGGGGCAACAGCAGCTTTCAATGCCCGCGATCCCGATCTCAGTGCCAAAATTCATGATTTAACTGGTGGGATGGGTGTAGATGTCGCAATCCTGGCTGTGCCGAGTGATAAAGCTTTTTTCCAAGCCTTAGACTGCACCCGCAAGGGTGGGAAGATCTTGTTCTTTGCGGAGTTTCCCGATGAGCTAGAAATCCCGATTAATCCAAATGTCTTGTATCGGCGGGAAATCGATCTGATGGGTAGCTACAGCTCCTCGTTTAAGGTTCAGTCTCTAGCAGCGAGTCTGGTATTCGATCGAAAGATTGATGTCGATGCTTTAATTAGCGATCGATATCATCTCAAAGATCTTGATCGAGCGGTAGTTCAAGCTACTAAACCAACGGCAGATACTTATAAAATCTTGTTGTATCCTACTCTTGAGGGTAGAGGGTAGAGGGTAGTCAAAATGTAGGTTGGGTTGAAGAATGAAACCCAACATTTCTAGGGTGTTCGTGTGTGAGTTGGGTTTTGCTCCGCGCAACCCAACCTACGAATTTTCTAAAGCCTAAAGCCTAACCCCTAGCTTCAGCAGCTCGTTGCTCCTCTTGAGTCTGAGGTGGACGATAGCCATGCTCAAAGGCAAACCTGACTAGTTGGGATCTATTTTCCAGATTCAGCTTAGTGAGAATATTGCTCAGATGAGTTTGGACAGTGCGGGGACTGATAAACAACCGTTGGCTGATTTGTTTGTTGGTTAAACCTTGGATCACTTCCCAGAACACTCTAGCTTCAGCCGGAGTCAGTGGTAGATCTTCTTCTGGCTCAGGATCTTTAGCTGGAGAGACATCCGCCGAATTTTCGCTGTATTCTCCTAAGTCACTATCCTCAGGAACTTTTTGCATCAACCGCACCATCTCAGAATGAATCCGGCGGGAGCGCTCAAGCTGAGCTTCGATTTTAGCGAGGAGTTCTGTTGGCTCAAACGGTTTGGTGATGTAGTCATCAGCGCCAATGTAGTGACCTTGAATCCGGTCTTCGAGATCTTTTTTGGCAGTCAAAAAGATGAATGGTACCAGCTGTCCGGGTCGAGTTGCCCGAAGACGGCGGCAAAACTCCAAGCCGTCCATCCCTGGCATCATGATATCCGACACCACCAAATCAGGCGGATCTTGAGCAAAAAGTTTTAAGCCCTGGACTCCAGAAGTGACAACACGTACAGAGTAGCCACGCTTTTCGAGATAGCGGGTCAATACGGTCTGGAGAGTCTTATCGTCGTCTACTAATAATATTTTTTTCACGTTTAGATCCTTGGAGTCACAACGATTGATGAGAGAAATGGGGTAAGAATATGAATTAATAAATTTAGCGGCGCAGTTTATTTGCCTGAGAAATAAAGAATTTATATATACGGTGAGAACTGCCTTCAATTGGGAAGATTGCTAGGTCTGTTGCTCACCTGTTTATATATTCACACATCCAATGATCGAATCAGGAAAGTTACTACAGATATTATGGCAACTTTGGCGATCTATATCTCAACCAATCTTTGGGATGATTAGCAATCACGCCCATCTTTAATTATTCCCTTGATTTGGACAGATGACACAGATATGTAGCTTTGACCGATCAGGAAGATATTTGGGATCGCTAGTTCTAAACATATCAAATATCCCCAACTTCCAGAAAGTCGGGGATATGAGCCAGAAATCTAGCTATCAACTCTTAACTCAAGCTAACTCGCAAGTGCAACTTCCACCATCTGTTGGAGTTCACCTTTTTGGTAAAGTTCAGTCATGACATCAGAGCCACCGACAAATTCACCATTAATATAAACCTGGGGAATTGTCGGCCAGTTAGAGTATTCCTTCACACCTTGACGGATATCTTGGTCAGCTAGGACATCGACTGTTTCGTAGGGTACGCCGAGAATATTTAAAATCTGCACGACTTGGTTGGAAAATCCGCATTGGGGCATGAGCTTATTGCCCTTCATGAAGACCATGATTTTATTTTCGCCGATTAGTTTACCGATCTGTTCTGCTGCTGGCGTTGTCATAGTTTTATTAAATAGTAGTGAATGGATATCTTCAGTTTAGGCGAACCGATCTAGCGTTAGAGTGGATGCCTAGTTCTCAGCTTGCCAGGTTGCGGGAGTATAAGTCTTGAGTGCTAGGGCATGAATTGCACCACTTGCCATTGCTTCACTCACGGCACCATAAACCAACTGATGTTGCTGAATCAAGGACTTCCCTTCAAACTGGGTGGAAACTACTACGGCTTGGTAATGATCCCCACCACCTGTGA
>JANNDQ010000305.1:0-3143 GCA_031387965.1 Chamaesiphon sp. OTE_75_metabat_567 | reverse complement strand
AAGTTATTTTATTTATTAGCCATGCACGAGTGGCTGGAGCGGGGAATGGCGACTCCTTCTGCCGAACTCGATCGAGCGATCCGGGATATGATCGTAGACTCTAGTAATGATGCTACCAGCTTAATTGTCGATACCCTCACCGGTACCACCAGTGGGCCAGAATTGTCTGATGGGCCATATACAACCTGGAAAGCACAGCGGAATTTTATCAATCGCTACTATCAATCTCTGGGTTGGTCAGAATTAGATCAGGTAAATATCAACCAAAAAACCTGGAGTGAAGGCCCCTATGGGCGTGAGCGAATCTTTGTCGGTGAAATGCGTGAAAACCGGAATATGCTGACCACCGATGCGGTGGCGCGGCTGATGCACAGTATTGTCGGCGGGGCAGCTGTCAGCGGCGATCGATCGAGTCAGATGATGCAGCTCCTTCACCGTGACCTAACTTTGGCTCAAGTCCTCCCTGCGCCAGGTGAGGAGAACCAGCTCAATGGCTTTCTAGGGGCAGGTTTACCTACTGGAAGTCAAATTTGGTCAAAAGCAGGTTGGACATCCCAAGTTCGCCATGATGTGGCTTATATCGAACTACTCGATTTCCAGCCTTATCTGCTGATTGTTTTCACTGAAGGAACAGCAAATAGTCAAAATCGGCAGATTCTCCCATTTATATCGGAACAAATTGTCACAATGATGTCGCAGATCGAGACATCTGATTGAAGGGATTTAGGCAGCGGAAACTATATAATCAGTTATTCAGTCTAAATCCTTAAATAAGATTTAACTAAACCAGTATTAAGCAACCTAACTAATCTTCGAGGAGTAATCAGTACCCGATATGATCCCACCTGTAACACCAGCACCTATTTCTCAACAAAATCTCGCTCCGGTAGTCCCTCAATCAACCACCAGTGCAGTCAAAAGCGCCCCAACCTTGCGTAGTGCCGCATCTGTCGCGAATTGGAAAAACCAAGCACCGATCACTAGCCCCACGCTCCAATCGACTCCCGCCCTTCCCCGAATTGCCCAATCCGAATTACCTGGCAATAGTCAAATACCCCCAACCCCCAGCATCAGAGATACTGGGAGTGGTTATCCCACCAGAATTCCTAGTAATTATTTTGGTCCAGCGATTGGGTTTGGAACTGTCTCTTCCTTCGGTTTAGTCAGTAGATTCCCCTTTGCTCAAAACTACTCGATTCGTCCATCAGCAGTATTTGGTTCTGGTGGTACTGTCATTCGGGTGCCAGTTACCTATGATTTTGAGCTGGGTGACAAGGAACCCTTTGAACGCAATCCGCTGATTACGTTTAATGCTGGTGCTGGAGTTCAATTTAGTTCTGGTGGTGGCAGTGTTCAAGGTGATAAGTTCAGCATCCTCGGTACGATTGGTCTCGATGTCAACTTATTTGAAGGCATCGCATTGGTTGGTAGTTACAATACCAACTTCGGCGATATTAATGGTACTAATATTGGCTTAGGGTTTGAGTTTTAATTAAAGCTTAAAGCAGGTGGATTGGGCATATTCGCCCGATCCTGCTGTGTCAAATCGACAGGTAACTGGATGATGAATTTTGTCCAGCCATCCGCACTAATTACATCTACTTTGCCCTTCAACTGCTGGACTAGTTTCTGTAGTAGGGATAAGCCTAAACCACTACCTTGTTGCGATCGATTAGCACCAGGAATTCGATAAAATTGCTCGAAAATATGTGGTAAGTGGTGAGCTGATATTTCTGCTTGATTTTTGACTTCGATCGTCAGCCATGCTAAATCGGGATTTCCCTCGATCGACACTAATATTTTGCCATGTGGCTGAGTATATTTACAAGCATTATTGAGTAACTCAGTCAAAATTTTAGTCAGATAAACTCGATCGGTATTCAGGATTGGCAACCAATCGGACATCGAAGTCATCAATATTTGTTGGGACAGCTGTACCCGATCCATGAATGGCGCGATCGTTACTAGTAGCCAAGTGCTGAGTTCTACTGATTCAAGTTCAATCTGCTGATTGTGCAAGCCAATGCTACCATTACAACCTGGTAAAGCAGCAATTTCTAACCGCTGCAAATCCAAAATCCGATCGATCAGTTCTACCTCGCGATCGCATTCTTGTTCTAAGATCTGAAGATACTTTTCCGCTCGATGTCCTGAGAGCAAATTAGCAAGATCGACATCTGTTTCTAGACTAGTTTTTAGCATCCGCATTGCCATTTTGATATTCATCAATGGTGCGCGCAGATCGTGAGAAATATGATTAATAAAGTCATCTTTATGCTGACAAACAGATTCTAATGTATCAATTCGTTCGATTAATTCAGCTAGATCTGCCAATGGTGATGAACCCACAAGTGGGGATTCATGGGTGGCGGTAAATCCTGCTAATAGATTCAGTGCCGTCAATAATTGCTGTCCCAATGCCTGAACCCAAGACAAATCTTGAGCTGTCCACACACTCGTAAGATTACCCGATAGACAAATCCGTCCCCATAATTGACTCTGATAACTATCGTAAGTATCAGGCTGTTCGAGTAGGGGAATAAATACATAGCGATCGCAAATATTGATATTCATTACCGTCGTCATCGCCGTAAATTCCACAATTTCGCGATGCTGGAGCCGAAGATCGATCTCGGCTGCTTTTTCAGGCTCCAAACTTAATGTTAATTGTCCCAGATCTGGTAGTTGGGCGATCGTCAACCAGCGATGTAATTGCGGTTGATACTGTTGAATCGATACACCATTGAGTACCAGAATTTCCTGAATTTGGGCAGCGGTAAGCTGACAGAGATAAGTCGAGTCAATCTGACTGAGCATAGATAACGATTCGGCAGCGCCGACAGACAAGCGGGGTTCATTTTCTCGTCATCATAAACACAATTCCTTGACCTCGGCGTTAAATTAATAAAATTTGTTACAATCTAGGGATAAAGCATAGTAAAAAGTATATGAGCGATCTTCCCGGAGAACAGCGAAGCCAACAACAGTCAGCGGAGCCAGCAGTATTATCACAACAGCTGGAGAGTCCAGATTTACGCGATCGGATGGTAGCATTAGCAGCATTGCGGGATCTCCCCGCCGATGTCGCTTTCCCCTTGATCAAAAAAGTGCTCAATGACGAAAGCTTACAATTGCGATCGATG
>JANNDQ010000285.1:0-13710 GCA_031387965.1 Chamaesiphon sp. OTE_75_metabat_567 | reverse complement strand
GATCGATCGGATTAATCACAAGCATCTACCTGATTGGCGGTAATATGTATGCCGCCGAGCAGGAAAAACCATTAGAAAAAGCGATCGCGAGTTATATCAAGCAACATCCTAAAACTCCACCGAATCAATCCGCGATCGAGTTACAAGCTTTGATGACTAAACTAGGGCTATCTGTAGACGTATTTGGTGATGGCAGCCCAGTCAAAGTCACCCCAAAATTAGCAGCGAGTGATGAGTGGAGATCGATCAATATACCACTGTCAGAATATCTCACCAAACAATTAGATAAAACGGAAGACTCGATTCCGCAAAGCGGAGGCTACGCCAACGAGCCAATCCCCAGCAAAGTATTAGCCTATCTCAAGAATCATCAAGCCGATCTAGACGCGATCGAGACTCACCTCGCCACTAATCCAATCCCTGAATGGGGTGTTAATTCATGGATAGAACAAGGCGATGTCACCAGCATGAATAACCCAATGTGGTCAAAAATGCTCAATGCTGTAAATATTGTCAAGCTCGAAAATTTAGTGATTGTAAATTTGCTTGACAAGCAACAGCAGCCGAATGTCGATCTTTCTAGAAATTTAGTTGCGCTTGAAAAAATCCAGCAATCTGTCCAATCCCAACAATCACTATTGGGGCAAATGGTTAGCCTTATCGGTGAAAGTAGAATATCAAGATTAGTCAGGCAAATAGATTCACTACAACCGCAGTTAAATCAACGATTGCCGCAGGGCTGGGGGAATAATTTATTTGGCAAAGAACGCTACAAAAACATGACTGGTGCGATCGAGCATGAAGTAATAGTTTCGATCAAATTTCTGCAAAATCGAGAGCTATTCGATCAACTACTATATGATGATCCGCTCCGCTTTATTCCAGGGCTATCTAATTTAGTGCATCCACACCTGCGATTAGCAGCAGTCGATCGGTATCGAGAATTCACTAAGGGTATAGATTATTGGAACAAGCAAAACATTTGTCGGACAGATGGTAAAACTGGACTAAAGTTATATACTGGTTTTGACGATTATTTAATTTCCATGCCAATGGCGACTAGTCAATATCCCAAGGTGTTTAAACAAGACTTATTTTGGGAATTAACAACTGGCGTGAGGCAGGTAAAAGCTAAATTAGCGGCAGGGGAGAATATTAATTTAATAGCTCAGGAATTTAATCTCCCTTCACAAGTTTGTACTGGTGAAAAATGGACTGCCAAGGCTAGTGATGGAGCAATCACGATCGCCTTTAGTCGTCCACCTGATTTGAAAGCACTAGGTTTAAGTAGCTCTAGCAGTGTAGAGCCGATGACGTATACGATTAAATCGATCGCCAGAACATAGTGCTACGGATACAACTGTCGATCCGCGAGAGCCATTCTGCGTAAATTTATTCAACAACACAAATCACTTAATGCAGTTAATTGAAGCAGGAAGATTGTCTTGGCACAGTAGCTCAAACTCTTGGTGCGTTATTCGTCGCAGAGTGATCCGACTGGTATCGACTAATAAAGATTTAGTTTCTAACGATTGCATAATTCTTTTAGTTTTGTCGCGGTTTCCTATCTGTTGTCCAGCATCCATTTAAGAATCCCCAGAATGCGTTCTACTGGAACAATCTGATACTCATTGACATCGATTGTTACATCACTACCTTCTAATTTGATAAACTGCCACAACTTACCACTAGTGACACAACCATAAATAGTTAAAATTTCTTTCTCTTCATTAAGATTAAAAATTTGGGCTGCGACCATTTCAGCAACACACTGACCCAAACCAGTGTCTAACTCTCCTCTCTTTGCCTCTACCAACATCAAGACTGGAGCTTCAATCAGAAATGGGCCAGTCGATTTACTGAAAACAAAATCACAGAATCCATTCAAACCTTGATCGCGATCTACATTAAACTCTTCACCAGAAAATAGTTGCACGGTTTCATTCACCAACCTTCTAGCTTCGACTAAGATCGGACTCACTAATAACTCTGATTTAGCTTTTTCAGACTTAGCTCGTTGAGCTAAAGGCAACCACTGGTTAATAATTGTCAGAAACTCTGATTGAGGTTCAGCTATGGGTAGACGATCGCAAAACGGCGAATCGAATAAATTCAACTTAAATTGATGCTTTACTGAATCTAATGTGAAATTATTATATGCCATAATCTTCAACGAATAAGTAATTAACCTGCTCCTATAATAGGGGCAGTTAGGATTGCTATATGCTACTACTCCACAGCACCTAATGCTTTAAGCGTAGCGCGTTGACCCTAAGAAAAGCCGATCGCGCCAGCAATATTCATCCCTTCATAAATGCGATCGGGACGCATTCACTTGTAGCGGTGTCCCAGAGCTTGACTGTACCATTGTGTCCGCTGCTAGCGAGGAGGTGTCCAGCGGGATGGAAATCCAGCGTCCACAGCGGCATTTGATGTGCTGATAATTGCCAAATTGGTCTTTCTGACTCGACATCCCACAGTAATAACTGGCCACTTCCATTCCCACTGGCAAGCAGGTCGTCTACCTGACTGAAAAGCACTAGATTTAAGTAGTTCTACCAGTGTAGAGCCGATGACGTATACGGTTAAATCGATTGTCAGAAAATAGCGACGATCGACACACAGTTCCAAATATGGTGTAGCTTGGATCGTAAATCCTGCATTTTTCAGATCTAAGCTACAGCACTAATGACTAATCCCCCGATTCACCGCAGCCAGTTAGCGAATGGTATTACAGTTCTGACGATCGCGAATCCGACTGCGGATATTGTGTCTGGGCGATTTTTTATTCCGGCGGGGAGTCGGTGGGAAACGTCCAAACATGCTGGACTAGCGCAACTACTGACATCAGTGCTGATGAAAGGAACGCAACGCTTATCGGCGCTGGAGATCGCAGATCGAGTCGAATCAGTTGGGGCGGGATTGGGTGCAGATACGACGACGGATTACATTAAGATGAGTCTGAAGACGGTTAAATCAGACTTAGTAGATATATTTAAGTTAGCCGGAGAGATTCTCAGAACTCCCAGCTTCCCAGAATCCCAGATCGAACTCGAACGCAAGTTGATCCTCCAAGCGATCAAATCTCAAACAGAGCAGCCATTTAATAATGCTTATCGGCAATTACGAACTTCACTATATGGTGAACATCCCTATTCTCGATCGAGCCTGGGGACAGCAACAACAATCGGGCAAATTAGCCGTCAGGACTTAGTTGATTATCATCAAACGCATATTCGACCCGATCAACTAATTATCAGCCTTGCAGGGCGAATTACCCCAGAAGAGGCGATCGATCTAGTCACTCAAGTATTCGGCGATTGGGCAATCCCCGAAATCGCCCCACCTACGCTCACGCCTGAGCGTGTCACAACCCAACCCCAGTATCAAGTCGAGCATCAATCTACCAAACAGGCGATCGTCATGTTAGGCTATCTCGCCCCCGCAATCCAAGATCCTGACGCAATTGCGCTCAAATTAATCGACAGCTATTTGAGTAACGGCATGTCGAGTCGGTTGTTTGTAGAGCTGCGAGAAAAGCGAGGATTAGCCTATGAAGTATCAGCCTTTTATCCAACAAGATTAGATACTTCTCACTTTGCTGTCTATATGGGAACAGCAGCTAGCAATACCCAAGTTGCCGTCAGTGGTTTACGTGCGGAAGTCGATCGATTGTGTCTCGAACCCCTATCAGCTGACGAACTTCAGACTGCTAAAGACAAGCTACTCGGACAATACGCCCTCGGCAAACAAACCAATGGACAACTAGCTCAAACATATGGCTGGTATGAGCTACTCGGCTTGGGCGTGGATTTCGACAGTCAGTTTAATGCCGCCATTCAACAGCTCACCTCAAACCAGCTCCAAACCGCCGCTGATAAATACCTGAGCGAGCCGTATATTTCGATCGTCAGTCCCTCGGGACAGGAAGAGCCTAGCGACTCTTCGCCCACGCGCGCCGCTACATAGATCGTTATAAACCCCAAATTTCCCACACTTCCCCAACACTCCTCGCCACCAACTGGTAACTCTCAGGAGCATAGCCACCACTGAGCACCATTACCACCGGAATTCCCGCCGCAATCAGGGTCTGAAACACAAACAGATCGCGTGCTAATAACCCCTCAGCCGAGATCTTGAGCCGACCGAGCGGATCGTCTTCATAAATATCGGTTCCGGCATTATAGAAGGCGATTTTAGGTCGTTCAATCGAACTTAAAAAGCTGGGTAAATACTGCTGAAGTTTGTCGAGATATTCAGCATCTCGCGTTCCCGCTGCGAGGGGTAGATTGCGATCGATCCGATTGATCGCCTGACGATCTTGGGGGTAAATATCCTGATTATACATATCGAGGATATGGACGGTGCGATCAAACTCGAAAATCCGCGCCAAACCATTACCCTGATGAGCGTCGAGATCGATAATCGCAATTGAGTCAGTGGTGATAAGTTGTCCAGATTGGCGGAGGCTGGCAATCGCGATCGCAATGTCGGAATAGACGCAAAATCCCGACCCCCGATCGCGACTAGCATGGTGATATCCACCGGATAGATTGATGGCGATTCCAGTCTCTAACGCGGTTTTGGCAGCAATCACCGTCCCCATCGTGGCAAGTCGCATCGGCTGTAATACGTGGCGATCGAGAATGCTGCTGGGTACCCAAGCGAGGGAGGCTAGTTCTAATGCCTGAGCAACATGGCGGGAGCGAGTTAACTGCTGGAGGTATTCAGGCGTGTGAATGGTTTGCAGTAGTTCTGCTGGTGCTGGAACCGTTGGAGTAATTGTCGCTGACTGCAACCTGTCGCCAAATCGTTGGCGGAGCCTCTCCCTTGGAGAATCGATCAAAACCTGCCAAGTGCGGCTGTATTTGCAACTGTCAAATGGATGCAGTTTTTCTAGTCCCAGCCAGCGAATATCGTATTCTGGCGAGTAAACTAATCTGGGTCGAATTTTGGTAAGTTCCATCATCCCCGCAATCGCTTAATCTCCTTGGCGTATTGCAAAATATGTTTTGGTTCCCATGCCTCCACCTCACCGAGAGGAATCCCCAAACCCACGTAGGTATCGATCTCGGCGCGGGGTTGAAATGAGGGTTGCAAATTCGACCCAATATAGAGAGTATTAGCCACGATCGTCGAACAGTTAAACTGGGTTAATTCGTACTCTAATCCGCTGGCTTGGACTTTTTCCCAGTACTTCTGAATTGACACTTCATCGAGTGACTCCAATTCCACGACGATCGGATCGGCTCCCTCTGCGGCGAGATCTGCCGCGTAGTCCCGATAAAATGGTTTACGCTTGACATTCATCGTCATTTTGTGGATCGCACTCCGCACAAAGCCCTTGCGCCCACTACCTGGCCAAAGACTAACGTAGGCTCGATCGCCAACCTGGATCGAAGAATGACCTACTTTGCCACCTGTCGGCAACCACACATAGATTTTGACACTCACTCAAACTCTCCAGAATGTAATTACTAAGCCACCTGTGACAATTAAAGCACCACCCACCCAAATCGAAATGCTAGGTATTTGACCAAATCCAAAATAATTAATTAATTGCGCCACCAGAAAAAACAGCGTGACGTAAATTCCCAGTAACTTGCCAAAATCCCAAGGCGGCAAATTCACCACAATCCCGTAGCCCAACAGCGTCAAACCACCCAGTAAAATAAATTCAACCTGCTGTACCAGCCCGCGACTCTGCAACCCTTTTCGCACCAAAGCATCACCGCCAGCTTCTAACACAGCCGCAGCGAGCAAAATTACAAATACTAGCGCTTGATTCAATGAGGTTGCTCCGATCGCAATAATGTTGTCAGTTAGGCGATAATTTGATCGATTATTTGAGTTAATGACTCAAATATTTAGTTAAGTATAGGATAATTCTGGATAGAGAATGATTAGCGATCTAGTCAGGGTATGCTTGGCTTGGGCAAGATTGGATATGAGGAATGGAAACCGAAAATTTTCGAGAATTTGAGGACTGGGAAGGCTTAAAACAGGTTCAAAGAGCAACAGGCTATGGTTCTCCAGCATTTGGACAACACTCGATCGATGGGGAACTGATCGAAAATCCTGATGAGCAACAGATCGTCGAATTAATTCGTCGCCATCACAAATCGGGTAAATCCCTTCAGCAAGTTGCCAACTGGCTGAATCAGAATTGCTACACCACCAAGCGCGGACATCAGTGGCAGCGGATCTCTGTCAAGCGAGTACTCGATCGTCTATATGGTAAAACATCCCGACTCTCAGGCATGGAGCCGCAAGCCGAGGATCACAAATAGCTGCTCGATCGATAACACGATTTTTTAGATCTCGAGATAGTGCCTAAACCGCGCCTGAAGTTGCTCGATAGTGAGCGATTGCGTCCAATACTCGACGAGTGCATGACCAAAAGCATAAGCATTTTGATTCGGAGCGCCAGAACTATCGATTAATAATGACCACAGCGACAACAGATCAAAGTTAATCAATTTTGCTTGACTGCTACTGAGCAGTGAATGCAAATCGTAAGCCATTTGCAATTTACCGATAACTATGGGTAACTGTTCCACCGGAATTTGAGCGGCGAGTAACTGTGCCAACGCCGGAGATCCGGTGGTGAGCGTAGAGATAAACTCCAGTACAGGACTTTTGAGCAATTGGGTAAGTCTCTGAGTCGTTGTCATCTGGAGACTATATCGATCGATAATTTGAGCAGCCGCCACAATTCGGGTATCTAGATTGCGTAAAAAGCGGGCTAATCGAATTTGTTTGCTTGGCTCGATCGATTGCAGCAGTGCCAATGATAGCGCATCCATTCCCCAGGCTGCTCTGTCGATCCTCGGATCGACATTAACTAGCGGTAGCACTAGATCGCAGGATTCTGCCAAAAATTCATTCCGATAAGCGGTAGCCTCACGGATCGCGACTTCCTTGGAGCTGGTGCCGTATTGCCAATCATAGGGCGGTGCCCACTCCCGCACTGGACGAACGCGATCGACCTGAGTTACGATCGCCACAATTGGTAAATCTGGAACTGTCCGCTTCAACTCTTGCAAAAAGTCCAGATCCATCTGTAGTGCCGGATCGAGTGCAGGCGTAACTAATAACAGTAAATCAGCAGTCACCGCATAGTTAAGTACTTGCTCCCGCAAATCCGCCCGACTAGCCTGCTCATAACCTGGACTATCCCACAGCGTCAGACTTTCACCACTAGCAACTTGCCAGTGGTAATTCTGAATTTTGTCAGTACTGGGCAACATGTCAACAACGGCTAGTTCTGCCTCAAATAGCGTATTAATCAAACTACTTTTACCTGCACCCGTGCGCCCAACCAGCAGAATATTGATCGGCTGTTGCTCGATTTGATCTGGCGGTTCAGCAGTAGTCAGGATATCTCTGAGGGTTTGAGTCGTTGCTGCGGGCGTGGTTTTCTCAATCGTCGTCGGCAAAGCTTGGATGTTGCCGCTATATAAAGCCACAGCCTGACGACAGAGGTTCGTCAAGGCAGCTTCACGAGTGAGTTGACCCAAATTGACCAACAGCTGTCGATCGGCAAGGCTAGCAGACTCCTTGGTGGCTCGATTGGCGATCGCCGAAACGGGATTGAGTAGCCATTGCGCCCAGTTCCACACCTTCAGGAGTTTCTGGGCTGATGGGGCTAATTTTTGGTATGTTTCGTAGGCTTCATAGGTTTGAGCAATTGTCACGCGATCGAGTGCTGGAGCGAGTTTCTGCATCCACTGATCCATATCATCCGTAGTACCCCGAATCAGTCCATAGGCTTGGGTAACATAGATATTCAGCAGCGGATACTTAACTTCAGGATGATAGATCTTGGCAATGGCGACAATCAATTCCTGACACCGCCCCCAAAATGTCCCCCAATCTTCCCAAATCGGTCGATCGATCTGCGACTCACTAATCACCCGTTGCAATACGCCTGTGACTAGCGCTGCGGTATCTCCAGTAAGTGGCGTAGCATCAGCCGTAATCGTTGCGAGTTCCCGACTAGCGGCTGCAATTACCGCCGCACCTTTACCAACTGAAGATTTTGTCCAATTCACCAGCACCCACCGCCAGCCGAGAAATATGAGCGTAAATACACCCCAAATCCAGTTCAGTTGCCACTCATGGATTTTAGTTCCAGCCGCAACTAGCAAGAAAATAATGATACTCGCGATCGGTGCAACCAGAATAGCCCACTGCCCAGATTTTAACTGCATAAAGCTTAGAGGATGTTTGGAAATACTCAGAAAAAGATCGAGAATGGTGTAAATCCCCCAACCCCCTTAAAAAGGGGGCTTTAAAAGTCCCCCTT
Source organism: Chamaesiphon sp. OTE_75_metabat_567 (assembly GCA_031387965.1). Taxonomy (GTDB): domain Bacteria; phylum Cyanobacteriota; class Cyanobacteriia; order Cyanobacteriales; family Chamaesiphonaceae; genus Chamaesiphon. The sequence continues at coordinate 5,402 of JANNDQ010000285.1, read as the reverse complement.
TTTTAAGGGGGATTTAGGGGGATTCATCGGATCTACGCATAACAACTCATACTTCTCAAATATCCTCTTAAATTGCCGATTTAAACCAGCCACGTTTCCAAAACAGAAAAATCAAACCACCAGCAATAGTTATCATCAATGCTAGACAAAGTGGGTAGCCCCAATACCAACCTAGTTCAGGCATGTTGAACGGAGATTTTTCTCGATCAAAATTCATCCCATATACTCCAGCCACAAATGTCAGCGGAATAAAAATTGCGGAAACAACAGTGAGAAACTTCATGATTTCATTCATCCGATTACTCACTGCCGACAGATATACATCCATCAAACCCGTCGCTAATTCACGATAAGTTTCGACCATATCCATTACTTGCACCGTATGATCATAACAGTCGCGCAGATAGATCTGCACCTCACTACTAATCAGATCGCTACCATCCCGAATTAATGAATTAATTGCATCTCGCTGCGGCCAAATGGCGCGTCTAATCGTCAGCAGTTCCCGTCGAACCTGATAAATTTTTGCAAGTGTCGATCGATCTGGAGAAGTGATTACCTCATCTTCTAAAGCTTCAATTAGTTCTCCATAATATTCTAAGACTGGAAAAAAGCCATCCACGATCGCATCGAGCAAACAGTAAGCTAAATAGTCGGCTCCCTGAGTCCGAATAATCCCGCGATCGCTCTCAATCCGTTTGCGTACATTATGAAAGCAGTCCTGTTCAGGTTCTTCTTGAACTGTCAGCAGATAATTTTTCCCTAGTACTAAACTGACTTGTTCCTTGGTAAATCCCGCTCCATTTGGATCGAGGACTACCATAATTGCGATAATCAACAACTGATCTTGATAATCTTCAACTTTTGGACGCTGAGGGACATTTACCACATCTTCAACTAACATCCGATGGAGATTAAAAATTGGAATCAATGCTTCCCAAGTTGCAGTGTTTCCCAATCCTAAAACATCGATCCAAGACACAGTATGAGTTTTTAAATACTCTTTAATTACGGCTGGATCGGCGACAGTAAGACGTGTCGATCGATCTCGATCGTAATCAATTAGCACTAGATCCGCTGGTAGAGCATCCGAGTGAATATTTAATTGTCCTGGCATCGTTCCTGGTTGGTCATAAAAATAACCCAACCTCGATGTTTCAGGCGATCGATAAGTACTTGGAAAGGAGTCTGGATTTGATGACATAAATATACGATAACTTCTGGATCGATTCAGTCGCTGCTCACAATTAAATCTATTACAAGTAATATCTAACTGTTGTCACCACTCGACTACGTTTTCCGAGTAAAGCGGCTTTGAGAAATAAAGTAGTTTGATTGTGGAGCAAGCTTTCCCACCAATTTCTGGTTACAAAAGCCGGAATGATAATTGTCGATAAAACATCGGGATGAGCTTTCTCATAGTTGGTGATAAAATCAACAATCGGTTCACTTAAAGAACGAAATGGCGAGTCAATAATTTCTAGCTGAATATCTGATTCTAACTCTTCCCATCGAGCACGCAACTTCTGGCGATCAGTACTACCGATATCGACATGTACTGCAATAATTTCATCGGCAATACTCCGAGCATAATCTAGCGCCTCAACTGTACCGCGATTTAGACTACCCATAATCACAATTGCTGGATGAGTCACTTCTCCAGTACGCGGGCGAGGAATGTGGCCGCGTGGAGCCAAATCATTGATACTGAGGCGTTCAGCGACATATTGATAGTGACGGTGGATGCTGGTAAAAATCCACACTAAGATCGGGATTGCCACGACAACCAACCAGGCACCAGCTATAAATTTAGTCATCACAATCACCGTCAAGACGACGACAGTTGCCAATGCACCAATTGCATTGATCAGCATACTCACTTGCCAGCCCGATGTTCTGAGTTTCCACCACCGCACTACCATGCCCAGCTGAGACAGAGTAAAAGATGTAAATACACCCACTGCATACAGCGGAATAATCGCACTAACTTGACCTTTGAAAATAATTACCAGAATTGCTGCGGCAAAACTGAGAAAGATAATCCCATTAGAATATACTAGTCGATCGCCCAAAATAGATAACTGTCTGGGCAAAAAACCATCCCGTGCGAGAAAGTAACACAATCGGGGGAAATCCGCATAAGCAGTATTAGCGGCTAATAATAAAATCAACAAAGTGGCGATCTGAAGGAAATAGTACAGAAAGCTACCACTACCAAAAACTTGTCGAGCCAGATGAGATACCGCAGTCTCAGTTTCCCCTGGAATTACTGCTATGTGGTAAATATTGGCTAAATAAGTAATCCCCATAAACATCGCGCCGAGAGTTACCCCCAGGTAGATCAGCGTCAGCCGAGCATTTTTCCATTCTGGTGGCTTAAAAGCCATGACACCATCAGAAATTGCCTCTACTCCAGTTAGCGCCGAACAACCAGCAGAAAAAGCCCTAAGTAAAAAGAATAGAGTTAGTGGTTCTCTAGCTGGAATGTTAGTAATCTCATGCGGCGGCATCGTTCCACTCAACTGCTGATAAAGTCCCATTGCCATGAGTAAAAAAATACCGACGATAAAGGCATAAGTCGGAATCATAAATAAATTGCCAGATTCCTTAACTCCGCGCAAATTTACCAGCATGATCAAAAACATAAAGAACAGACACAGCAGTACTGTATGCTCCTTTAATACTGGCAATGCCGATGTCAGTGCCGCTGTACCCGCAGAAATACTGACTGTCACCGTCAAAATATAGTCGATCATTAGAGATCCACCCGCAACTAATCCCGGCAATAGTCCGAGATTTTCTCGCGCCACAATATAGGAACCACCACCATTCGGATAGGCCTTGAGAGTTTGACTGTAGGACAAGATCACAATCCCCAATAACAGCATAATCGTTGCGGCGATCGGAATTGAATAACTCAGCGCACTACTGCCCGCAGCAATTAAAACTAAGAGAATTTCTTCAGTAGCATAAGCCACAGAAGATAAAGCATCAGAAGAAAGCACCGCTAGCGCAGCTGCATTGCTGAGTCGCTCCTCTGCGTGAGCACTAGTAGGCAATGATTTACCCACCAGCAATCGCTTTAGTCCAGATAATGACATAGGGTTAAACTAATAGTGAATGGCCGTGAATATCAAAACTAGAAATTGTGAAAACAACTAGAGTCGATCGCTTAGTAGTTGCCTATTGTCCCATATCAGCAGAATAAATCACCCAATCGCGATCGACACATGGAAAATAGCCCCAATATCTGGTGGATTTATGCCTTACTTTCAGCTTTCTTTGCCGCTTTAACTACAATTTTTGCCAAAGTTGGGATTGAAAATATTGATGCAAATCTAGCCACTGCCTTACGAACAGTTGTAGTTGTCTTGTTTGCGTGGGGGATAGTCCTAACACAGGGAACAATTGGACAACTCACCACTGTTTCCCCTCGCACACTAACTTTTCTGGTAATATCGGGAATTGCGACTGGTTGCTCCTGGATTTTTTACTTCCAGGCATTGCAATTAGGTAAAGCCGCTCAGGTAGCCCCAATCGATAAATCTAGTGTAATCTTGGTAATCCTCTTCTCCGCCATCTTCCTCCAGGAGCCACTTACCTTTAATGTCATTTTGGGTGGCTTGTTGATTTCGATCGGTACACTAGTCTTAGTTTTATAGTATTCAACCAGATCCGATAAACCCGACTTTTTGGAAAAGCGGCTCGCGCGTCTCCTGACGGAGAGGCTACGCCAACGTCGGGTTTCCCGACGGTTTAGCGGCGTTTTTATTCGGGGGTTCCCCCCGAATAAAAAAACGACAAGACAGCGAGACAAGACAGTCGGATTTATGTCTCACTAATAGCCTTATCCTGATATGCACACCTCCACCGCCAAATCATTCGTCTATCAACCCCCAGCATCCGCCCACAACGCAAAACATATCCTCGTCAAGCCCAACCTGGGTTATCCTGTCGGGGCACCCGTCACCGTCAGTATGGGCGTGCTGGGGAAGGTATTGCAGGCACTCCGCCAAGCCAGCCCCAATGCCAAAATCTCGATCGTCGAAGGCGTATGTTCCCACGTCATTATTCATGATATTGCCAGCAAACATGGCGTTTATACCCTCCTCGATGAAGGAATGGAGCTACTCGATGCTGATACCCTGCCACTAGTCGAATATCCCAATCTATCCCCCACACCAATCCGATTCAAAACCATGTGGGCACCCGAACTGCTCCAACAAGTAGACTGTCGAATTACCCTCGGCACCTTCAAACGCACCATCCTCAAGGACAAACCCCTAATTTCCGCCTCCCTCAAAAATCTCTACGGACTCTTCCCGCGATCGAAATACCACGCCCGTAGCCTCAAATCACGCGGACAACTTCACCAACCATCCGTCCCCAAAATCCTCCAAGATGTCTACTTTTGCATCGGACATCTTTTCGACGGTGCCGTCGTCGATGCCAACCTCCGCTTAATCAGCCCCGACTGGAAACCCGATCGCGGTCAGACGATCGAGTTTGGTAAAATATTCTCAGGGATAGATCTAGTTGAAGTCGATCGATCAGCCTGTATTGCCGCCGGAGAAGCCATCCCCGATTATCTAGATGCGATTGAAAAATTCAGATCGATTCTCTAACTGAATCCAACATCTCTTCTCTACTCCCTACCCTCTACCCTCTACTCCCTAACGTGAAACTTCTCTTCGTCTGTCTTGGAAATATCTGCCGTTCTCCAGCAGCGGAGAATATTATGAATCATCTCGCCGCTAAATCCAGTCTGAGTAATGAAATTAAGTGTGATTCTGCTGGAACTAGTAACTATCATACGGGAAATCAACCCGATCAACGAATGCAAGCCGCCGCAGTCAAACATAACATTCCGATGATCGGTAGTGCCAGACAATTTACCACAGCCGACTTCACAGCCTTCGATCTGATTCTCGCTATGGATCGAGATAACTATCAAAATATCCTCGCGCTAGACCCGCAAGGGCAATATCGAGATAAAGTTAAACTAATGTGTGATTTTGCTACCCAGCACTCAGACACAGAAGTTCCAGATCCCTATTTTGGTGGTGCAGAAGGATTTAACTATGTAATCGATCTGCTCACCGATGCTTGTGGCGGACTCTTGCTGCACCTAGAATCCACAGACCCAAAGAATAAGTAGAAATTTGCTTGGTATTTCCAGCTACCTATGCTAGTATAAATAACTGTGAAACAAAGCGACAGCCGCTCTGGAGGTTTCCTCCAAGCATTAGGATGTCAAAACTTGGGTCGATGGCCGAGTGGTTAATGGCGGCAGACTGTAAATCTGCTGGGAGACCTACGCTGGTTCAAATCCAGCTCGGCCCACTTTCACAAACGCCCTCATAGCTCAGTGGTAGAGCACTTCATTGGTAATGAAGAGGTCA
>JANNDQ010000282.1:0-5376 GCA_031387965.1 Chamaesiphon sp. OTE_75_metabat_567 | reverse complement strand
TGCCCAGGGTACCCCTAGTTTGTTGCCCAGTTGAATAATTTCAGTTTTTTTGAGATCGATTAAAGGCGTGATGATTTCGATCGGATCGCCTTCTCTACCCTGCTTGGTGCCCAATTGAAATACCGACTGCATCGCCTTGATATAGTCGGGACGACAGTCTGGATAGCCTGAATAGTCGAGAGCATTGACCCCAATGTAGACTCGACTGGCGGAGATTGCTTCCGCATAAGCGAGAGCAAAACTCAAAAAAATCGTATTTCGCGCGGGTACATAGGTAATTGGGATGTCTGCTGACATCTGAGCAAGATCCCGATCTTGAGGTAAATCTAGCTGGCTATCTGTCAAAGCTGAACCGCCCCACAAGCGGAGATCGAAGCTGACAACTTGATGAGCTGTGACACCAGCAGCGATCGCGATCGTGCCCGCTGCTGATAGTTCGCGCCGATGACGTTGTTGGTAATCAAAAGAGAGGGCATAACAATCGTAACCTTCGCTTTTTGCCAGATACAACACCGTCGAGGAATCCAAACCACCTGAGAGGAGAATAACTGCTTTCACAACGGCAAGATGAGAGATAAATTAAGTCTCTATTCTAACTTTTCTTAACTATTGCGGGTCTGGAGATTTGACATCAGTAGATTGACTGATCTTTGAGATCCACATTTTCCTAGCTGAATAAAAAACTAGATCTTTAGGAACATAAATAAAACTTTTCGGTTCTTTACAATCATGATGCCGTGATTACATCGGGATCGTCATGAAGATCGACAAAGCAGCGAATAGTTAACAACGCAGTTATCAATTGAAACCACTCGGTTTAACGGCATGAGACAATGGCTGATAACGGATAACTGATAACTAATTCGTAGTGGTGGTGGAGTACAATAGTTTAGAATGAAAAATAGCATGTCAGCCAGACAATTAGAGACAGGGATTCAGTCAGGTTCACCTCAGCCGCTCAAAGTAGGGCTGATCGGCATCGGGAATATGGGACAACACCATGCACGAGTGTTGAGCCTACTCAAGAATGTCCAGCTGGTTGGGATCGCCGATGTTAATGTCGAGCAGGGCTTAGAAGCTGCGAGCAAGTACAAAGCTAGATTCTATGAAGACTATCGCGATCTGATCTCCCAAGTAGATGCTGTCTGTATTGCTGTCCCCACTAGGCTCCATTACGAGGTGGGAATCGCTTGTTTGCAGGCGGGGATTCACGTCTTAATTGAAAAACCGATCGCTGCCACCATTGAAGAAGCTGAAGCCCTGGTAAATGCTGCGGCTGAGTCTCAGTGCATCCTCCAAGTTGGACACATCGAACGCTTTAATCCGGTATTCCAAGAACTCAGTCAAGTTCTCAAAACTGAAAAAGTCCTAGCTCTCGAAGCGCACCGGATGAGTCCCTACTCCAACCGCGCGAATGATGTTTCTGTTGTTCTCGATTTGATGATTCATGATATCGACTTGCTGCTAGAGCTTGCTGGTGCCCCAGTTGTGGGACTGACAGCCAGCGGCAGTCGTTGCCCTGAGTCCAAATATCTCGACTATGTGACGGCTACCCTCTGTTTTGCTAATGGTGTCGTCGCGACGCTCACCGCCAGTAAAGTTACCCATCGCAAAACGCGGCTGATTGCGGCTCATTGTCGTCAATCATTAACAGAAGCCAATTTCCTCAGCAACGAAATCTCAATCCATCGTCACAACGCCGACTTACTCAACGAGTATCATCAAGGTTTATACCGTCAGGATGGGCTAATTGAGAAAGTCTATGTCAAAAATGTTGAGCCACTGTATGCAGAACTAGAGCATTTTGTGAACTGCGTTAGGTGTGGTAATGAACCATCAGTCGGTGGAGAACAAGCCCTCAAAGCCCTCCGACTAGCTACATTGATCGAGCAAATGGCGCTAGATGGTAAAGTCTGGAAACTAGGAGAGCGCGATCGATTAGAGTTAGCGACTAATAAGTAACGCTCGAATCATGGATCGAATCAAGGCAAAACTCAAGCAAGTCTGGGGATATGATGAACTACGATCGCCTCAAGCTGAAATTATCCAATGTTTGCTCGATCATCGAGATGCCCTGATTATCATGCCGACAGGGGGTGGTAAATCCCTCTGTTTTCAGTTACCTGCATTATTGAGCAGTGGAATCACGCTCGTGGTTTCGCCCCTGGTAGCCTTGATGGAAAATCAAGTCCAAGAACTGACCGAAAAAGGACTAGCTGCTGGCTTATTGCATAGTGAAATCCCGTCAGCACAACGTAAAAAAACACTTCAAGCTTTAGCAAATCAGCAGCTACGACTACTATACCTTTCGCCCGAAACATTGCTAACTACGGTAGTGTGGTCGAAATTATGCGATCCTGCACTGAAGATCGATCGAATCATCCTCGATGAAGCTCACTGTCTCGTCCATTGGGGTGAAACCTTTCGTCCCAGCTATCAACGCTTGGGAGCTGTTCGCGCTACCTTAATTAAACATAAGCCAGTTGGCACGAAAATCTCGATCGCAGCCTTTACAGCGACTGCTGACCCCCGCTCACAGCAGAAGATTAAGCAAGTCTTACAGCTTGAAAACCCTACTGAATTTATCCTCAATCCGCTGCGGGAAAATCTTCAGCTATCAGTTCAGCAGATCTGGACTCCACGGGGTCGAAAAGCGCAATTAACCAAATTTATCGACAAATACCCAAACCAGTCAGGATTAGTCTACGTTCGTACCCGTGATACCAGCGAGGAACTAGCTGCGTGGTTATCGGCACGCGGTGACAAAACAGCAGCATATCATGCGGGGTTGAGTCCTCAAGCTCGGCGGCGGGTTGAGGGCGAGTGGTTGAGCGGCAAGCTCCAATATGTAGTGTGTACCTGCGCGTTTGGGATGGGAATTAATAAGTCAAATGTGCGCTGGATTGCGCATTTTCATCCACCTGTTTTATTGGCTGAATATATCCAAGAAATTGGACGAGCAGGACGGGATGGCAAACCTGCGGCGGCACTATTATTGGTATGTGAGCAGACAGGATTATTATATCCAGAGGATCGGCAGCGATCGAAGTTTTTCACTGAAAGTGTTGATCGATATTACGATTTAGCCACGACACTAGCAAAACAACTTCCTGGGAGTGGCGATGTGCGGGAAATCGAGACTAAATTTCCGCAGAGTGCGATTGCTTTATCCCTATTGCACAGCATTGGGGAATTAGTCTGGGAAACACCATTTGATTATCGTCGAGTCTCGTTCCGTAATGCCAAAGGCAAGGCTACGCCAACAACCACCAGTAATTCACCCAATTGGCAAGCTCTGAAAGCACAACAACAACTACTTTTTGCTGATGTTACGACTTATATTAAATACCCTCGCTGTCGCTGGGAATATTTATTAACTGCGTTTGGCTGTAAACCAAAAATAAATTGGCGGTGTGGAAATTGCGATAGATGTTTGGCGAAAAAATAGATCAAAGCTTACCCTCGATTTGAGCAGTGAAGCCGTAGATTTCGCGGGAACCTGCCAGAGCCACTAGTTGAACCTGCTTCTCATCGCCTGGCTCGAATCTGACAGCGGTACCCGCCGGAATATCCAGCCGCATTCCTCTTGTCGGTGCCCTGTCGAATGCTAATGCAGCATTAACTTCATAAAAGTGATAGTGGGAACCAATTTGGATTGGTCGATCGCCTGTATTTGCTACAGTTAGTTTCAAGGTGGGGCGATCAATATTTAGTTCGATCTCACCCTCTCTCGCAATAATTTCGCCAGGAATTATCATTTAGGCTTTAGGTATTATGCAGAAATTCACCTAGACATACTAGCACCATTAATATATAACTGGGCAACTTTGTCTGCCCATGCGCCGATCACCAGCATTCAAATCAAGTTTCCACAACATAAGTCTTCAATCCAACTAGATCCCCCGCCGAAGTCCTCCCAACAATATAAATCGCCACCTCAACCTCCCCAACCCGAAAAACCTCCACGTCAGCTAAACTAGCCTCGATCGCAGCTAACAAATCCCTATACCTATCCACCTGCGCCAACTCCGCCGCCTCATACCAATCTTCAACTGTCAATACAGGTTCAAACAGATCGGTTAAAGTCATCGATTCAATTACTGGAGCATCTAAATCACCAAATAAACCATCGGCACTCAGCTCAGTACCTGAAATCCAGGTAACCAACTCAAACGGATAATCCGACTCACTCGACCATAATAGATCCACAGTAGCCTGGGTTAATCGATCGATCACCTCAGCTGTTGTCACAATAGATTCCGGCGACAGATCATTCATAAATAGCAATCAGGTTGACTTATTCAGAAATTGTACGGCGTTTGTCGGAACAGAAATAGCAAAAAACTTCCCAACCAGTGAAAACAATCTGTCACGATCGGGAATAATAACTTTATGAGCGTACAGATCGCCGATAACTTCATCAACATCTAAAAATTAGCATATGTCTGAACTTGATGTTAACTTACCCAGTACCCGCCAAACCCAAGGATCGATCAAAGACAAAATTGATGTATCGATTAAATTGGTCACTGGAGATACCTTCGTCGGTAAAATTTTGTGGCAATATCCCAACTGCTTATTTTTCGCTGACGCAAATGATCGCAAGACACTGATTTCTCGTCATGCGATCGCCTATATTCAGTATCCCTAGAGATTATTCGACGATCGTTCAGCAATTGATTCGAGCAATGCCAGCGGCAGCACTGGAATCTCAATTTCTCCCTTAGTCAGCTGCTCAAACAAAGCTTGCTCCTCAACCGAACCAACTACTAGACAGCTATCACCAAGTTGGAACGTAGTACCACCATTGGGATAATTAATCTGAGTGTTATTTTCCCGCTGGATTGCGACGATCGTCGCTCCAGTCAAAGGACGAATATTAGCACTAGCGATCGAATTACCCAGCAATGGTGAAGACAACGACAGGCGATACCACCGTCGATTCATCCCCAGCGTGGCTGCTTGAATATTTTGAGAAAGTTCACCCATTGCCCCATCTGGACGGAATTCCAGATAGTGAGAGTTGCGAATCGCCTTAACTTGACGCTGGATCTGAATCGTCGGCAGCCCAATTTTAACTAGTAAATGGGATGCCATCTCCAGACTAGCTTCAAATTCTGGCTGGACAACCTCACTCCCACCCAACTGGTACAGCAATTCGATATCCTTGTATTGATTCGCCCGCACCACAATATCCAGTTCAGGGGAAATTTCTAGCGCGTGCTTGAGACACAGCCGCGTACTCATCGCATCCGGCAGCGCAATCACCATCGCCCTAGCTCGATCGAGTCCCGCCCGCGTCAGCACTGGGATACTCACAGCATTACCATAGATATAGGGGATTCCATCATCCCGCAATTTTTGAATCGCTGCTTC
>JANNDQ010000288.1:0-5355 GCA_031387965.1 Chamaesiphon sp. OTE_75_metabat_567 | reverse complement strand
CGGCTCGGCTTTGTTTTTGAGTCATGTAAAAGCCGTCACCGTAGCTATTCTCACTATCAAGTGGCCACTTGGCTCCTTTCGTCACAATTCCATCAGCATTTTCGGCACTAGTCCCGTGATAGAAATTTTGTCCTTGATAGTAGCTATCTCTAGTATATTCCTCAGCCTCAGCTTTGGACATTAGTGGCTTCCAACTCATTCCCGTTTCCTGTTCCACTAACGCTCCCAACACACATATCATCGGTTAAGATAATAGTTGATACTGCGTAACATCTTTTAACAATGCTGACTGAGCGTTCCGAGTCATCAGAAACCAAGTCTCACTCATTCCTCGAAAGAGTTCTGTTTGGACATCAGCCAACGCCCGAACTGTTCGCAATCTTGCTTGTTTATGCTGTCCAGGGCATTCTGGGGATTTCCCGACTAGCGGTAAGCTTTTTTCTCAAGGATGAACTAGCATTATCACCTGCGGAAGTTGCGGCGATGATGGGTATAGCTGCTTTGCCATGGACGATTAAACCGATTTTTGGATTTGTTTCTGATGGCTTGCCAATTTTTGGATATAGACGACGACCTTATTTGATCCTATCAGGATTGGTGGGTGTGGCTGCTTGGATAAGTTTAGCCACGATCGTACATACTGCTGCTGCTGCTACACTGGCGATCGTCATTACTTCGCTCTCAGTAGCGGTAAGTGACGTAATTGTCGATTCGCTGATTGTCGAACGCGCCAGAGATGAGTCACTAGTGGACTCTGGTTCCATCCAGTCACTTTGCTGGGGAGCCGCCGCTGTGGGCGGGCTACTGACAGCATATTCGAGTGGTTTGTTGTTAGAACAGTTCAGCACTCGGACTGTCTTTGCGATTACGGCAGTTTTTCCCTTGCTGGTTTCGATGGCAGCTTTTTTGATTGCTGAAGAACCAGTCACCTCAGTCGCAAATGAGCGTCAAGCAGTTGTTAAGGATCAAATTCAACAGTTGTGGCAGGCTTTAAAACAAAAGGCGATTTGGATGCCCACAGTATTTCTGTTTTTGTGGCAATCCACGCCGACAGCAGAGTCAGCTTTTTTCTACTTCAGTACCAATGAATTGGGCTTTACGCCAGAATTTCTGGGACGAGTCCGGTTGGTTACGAGTTTGGCATCTTTATTTGGTGTGTGGTTATTCCAGCGCTTTTTAAAAACTGTCCCGTTTCGTCAAATTTTCTTGGGGATGACCTTGTTTTCCGCCGCTATTGGCATGACGGCAATATTATTGGTTACTCACACTAACCGAACATTAGGCATTGATGACCATTGGTTTGCATTGGGTGATAGTTTGATTCTCACAATTACCGGACAACTAACTTTTATGCCTGTCTTGATCTTGGCAGCGAGATTGTGTCCGCCAGGGATTGAAGCTACGCTATTTGCCATGCTGATGTCGGTGCTAAACTTGTCGGGCTTGGTATCCAAAGAAGGCGGGGCAATTCTGACCCACTTGCTTGGTGTAACTGACACCAATTTTGATAACCTATGGCTGCTGGTTTTGATTACTAACGTCGGAAGTGTGATTCCGCTGGTGTTTATTAAATTATTGCCAAATGAAGATCCACAGTTAACGGCAAGAACTGCAAAATCGATTCCACCTGCGAGTGCGATCGAGCATTCTCAGATGGGGATAGTCGGAAATCAGTCATTTATGCCGAATATGTCGCCGGAATTGTTTGAAGTTAAATCAGAGAAATAATATGCAAACTCAAACTAAAGAACTTACTTATAATTTAGAGCAGTGGAAACAGGGCTATCGATCGCAAAAACAAGAATATGATTATCAGATCACCGAAATTGAAGGAGAAATTCCGGTTGAATTAACGGGGACATTGTTTAGGAATGGCCCAGGATTGCTGGATATTAATGATGTTTCTGTGCGTCATCCCTTTGATGGTGACGGGATGATTTGTCGGATTACTTTTCAAGATGGTAAGGCTCATTTTCTCAATCGCTTTGTTCAGACAGAAGCTTACCAAGCCGAACAAATTGCCGGAAAGTTTCTCTATCGTGGTGTGTTTGGTACTCAAAAACCTGGCGGTTGGATGAGCAATGCTTTCGATGTCAATTTAAAAAATATTGCTAATACTCAAGTTGTCTACTGGGGTGGCAAGCTACTTGCACTATGGGAAGCAGCCGAACCTCATCGCTTAGATCCTAAAACACTTGATACATTAGGCATTGAATATCTCAACAATACTTTAAAGCCTGGCGATCCGTTTGCAGCTCATCCATTATTTGACCCCAAAGGGCGAATGGTCAACTTTGGATTGAAAGCGGGTAAATTTGACAGAACTGGACTGCTGACTGAAATCACCATCTATGAATTAGATCTGGATGGCAAAGTAGTCGAACAACACTCGCATACAATTCCTGGTTTTGCATTCATTCATGATTTTGCAATTACACCTAATTATTGTATCTTCTTCCAAAACCCCGTCGGTTTTAATCCCTTCCCGTTCCTGTTTGGCTTAAAAGGTGCGGGTGAATGTGTCAAGTTTGAGCCTGAAAAGCTGACCAAAATTTTAGTTATTCCCCGCAATCCTCGCAGTGGCGAAGCAATTCAAACGCTGGAAACTAAATCGGGGTTTGTCTTCCACCATGCCAACGCTTTTGAACATGATGGTAAGATTTCGATCGATTCTATTGCCTATCCAACCTTCCCCGAAGTCGAACCGGATAAGGATTTTCGCGACATTGATTTCAGTACGCTCACCCCAGGGCAATTGTGGCGATTTGAAATGGATCTAACGACTCAGCAGGTAACCAGCAAGCTAGTTGAACCTCGCTGTTGTGAGTTTCCGACAATTAATCCCGCAAATGTTGGACTACCCTATCGTTATGTCTACATGGGTGCAGCTCAGACACCCAGTGGCAATGCACCGTTGCAGAGTATCCTCAAACTTGACAGAGAGACTGGCGCACAACAATTGTGGACGGCAGCACCATCTGGATATGTAAATGAACCTGTCTTTGTACCGCGTCCTAGTGGCACCCAGGAGGACGATGGCTGGTTGTTGGCAATGATTTATGATGGGGAGCGAGATCGATCGGCTGTAGTGATTCTAGATGCCACAGATTTGACCAAAGGAGCACTAGCAACGCTCTGGTTGACTCATCACATTCCCTACGGTTTACACGGGAGCTGGACAGATCGTGTATTTCTTGATTCGCTGTAACCTAGAAAATTAAAGTAGATGCTGTCTTGAGGGTCAAGACAGTATAGCAACCGCCAAGACTCTTAGGACACAGCGATTGAAATCGCTGCTTGTAATGTAAAGTCCGCCTGCGCGGACTAAAATCTAGAGTGTCCTAACTGATGTGGCGACTGCTATATCTACTTTAATTTTCATCAACTAGTGAGCGTAGGTCTAATATTCCAACACTGAAGAATCGACTTCGCGACTCCACGCCTGAATCCCACCTTTGACATTCGTGCCTTCGATTCCAGCTTCCTGGAGAATTGCTAGAGCTTTCGCCGATCGACCACCCATCTTACAATGAGCAATGAGGCGATGACCATTGAGCGCAGCCTTGACCTGCTCAATTCCCTTGCCATTTTCGATATCTGGTAACGGAATCAAAATCGCGCCAGGAATCTTGGCAATTTCATACTCATTCGGATTGCGAACATCAATCAACACAAAATCATCAGCACCGCTATCGATGAGTTGTTTGAGTTCCGTCACAGTCATTTCTGCCAGCATACTTTGTTGCTCCGCTTCAGCCGCTTTTGCTTGAGGAATTCCACAGAACATTTCGTAATCGATCAGCTTTTCAATCACTGGGCGCACAGGATTAGGACGCAGCTTCAGCTCGCGGAACTTCATCTCTAGCGCGTTATACAGTACCAATCGACCACTCAGAGTTGTGCCTTGACCAAGAATAATCTTGACCGTTTCCGTCGCCTGAATCACGCCGATAATCCCTGGGAGGATGCCCAAAACGCCACCTTCGGCACATGAAGGCACCATCCCTGGAGGTGGTGGCTCTGGATAAAGATCGCGATAGTTTGGCCCACCCTGATAATTAAAGACAGTTGCCTGTCCCTCAAATCGGAAGATCGACCCATAGACGTTGGGTTTGTCTAACAACACACAAGCATCATTGACCAGATAACGAGTGGGGAAGTTATCAGTACCATCAACGACAATATCATAGGGGCGGATAATATCGAGCGCGTTTGCTGAACTCAACGCTGTCTCATAGAGATCTACCTGACAGTAAGGATTGATTTCATGAATCCGGTTTTTTGCCGATTCGATTTTGGGCTTACCAACCCAAGAAGTGCCATGAATAACTTGACGCTGAAGATTGGAGTGGTCAACCACATCAAAATCCACGATGCCCAGCCGACCAACGCCAGCAGCCGCAAGATAGAGTAACAATGGCGAACCAAGTCCACCTGTGCCCACACAGAGCACACTAGCAGCCTTGAGCCGCTTTTGACCTTCAAGACCAACTTCAGGGAGGATCAAATGCCGCGAGTAGCGGGCATATTCCTCTGGTAATAACTGGATTTCGTCCAGATTCGGATTGAGCATAGCTAGTTTAATTAAAGCTGATGATTGGTGATTTCAACAGCGATCGCCAAGAGGTTTGGTATCTAGAAACTAACTAGCACTCTGACCGTCGCCGAGTGGTTTACAGGTGCAATTTAGATTTGGACACTGTTTACCAGACTGATAGTTATTATCTTACCTCGATCCTTAACCATTACTGCAAAAAACCCGACTTCTCCAAGAAGTCGGGTTTTGTCCTCACAGGTTAGTCCTAAGCTGCGACGGGAACTGGATAAACGCTAATTTTCTTACCGTTTTTGCCTCTGCGCTCAAAAGTGACAACGCCGTCAACTAGAGCATAGATGGTGTAATCTTTACCCTGTCCAACGTTGTTACCAACATGGAAGGAAGATCCACGTTGACGAACGATGATGTTACCCGCGCGGACTACTTCACCACCGTATTTTTTGACACCCAATCTCTGGGCGTTTGAGTCTCTACCGTTTCTAGTACTACCTGTACCCTTCTTAGAAGCCATAATTACCTCGGATTACTAAAATTATCTTGCTTTGATCTCTTCTGCTATGTATGCAAAAGTTATTTGAGTTGCTGCGTAGATTTAAATCCCCCAACCCCCTTAAAAAGGGGGCTAATATTCGGACTCTTAGTCCCCCTTAAAAAGGGGGATTTAGGGGGATTCAGATCTTAGAACGAAGTCTACTAGACTTGTGTATAGATAGCCTTGGAGGGCTATTGGTAACTCTAAGCTGCGACTGCAACAGCTTCAGCAGTAGCGATCGCAGCACCATTGACACTGATAGAAT
>JANNDQ010000249.1:0-4154 GCA_031387965.1 Chamaesiphon sp. OTE_75_metabat_567 | reverse complement strand
GGTTCTGATAAATAGAGTGGCATATCAAGTTAGTTAAAATACAATTTAGAATCAAGACCTTAGATCGATCGGATAGTTCTGTCTGGATTAGCTTACAGGAGATGTTCCTGGTGGTGACGGTTTCTTCGGATTCTTTCGATCTGATTTTTTAGATTTACTCTCTTTTGCCCCTGGTAACGTATCTTTCTCAACTTCTTGCAGTGCAATATCTACTAATGCACGCACTGGCGTACCATCAGTGAGAAACATATTCAGCTTATAGGTCAAACTAGTGATAACACAATGAAAATATTTATGTTCTTCCTTGGTTCCCCATGTTAAAAGATAAACTGGAGGGCGTTTTTCATTGGTTATTTTACATTTTTCAACACCTCTTCTGATGTTGTTTATTTTCTTCATTACAGATTCCTTAGATTCATATGTATCAAACAGTATTTGTTTTAGTGTTAGCTTGTATGGCTCTACACCAGAAAAATTTACTTTAGGTAATAAGGCACTTCCTTCTGTTCCTTTTTCTGCTTCCCATTTAACATTTCTAGTAAAAGTTAGTTCTTCTGGATTGAACATCAATTCGATATCCTGTGGACTTTCACTTCCTGTATTTCCACCCCTAACATCACCTGCCTTATCACAAACTCTTAATATCAATTTTTGTAGTGGAACCATGTTTTCATTCCTAGATATTTAATAAATTGTAGTTACCAAGCTAAGTTGCCAGAGTAATTGCCGTGGCGTTCACGCTCGATTTCCAACCGCTGTCGCAGTCGGTGATAGATTTCTCTTGCGAGAATTTCTAGTTCAGCGGGATTGTTGCTTTCATCCTGTTGTTGGGTGTTAATCGGTGATTCGATCGTGTGGGTGATTGGTGCGATTGTTGTTGCTATATCAGATGGAGTTACTTCACCGCCGTCGGCAAATCCTTTAATTGGTGACGTATATTTAGGTGAAATTATTGATAATGACCGCGATTCAAGATCTGAATGTTGTTGAGGTGAATTACCCATGCTAAATACATCTGAATTATGACTCCCTCCATTCATTAAATCTTCAATACTCCCCCATTCATCGGGTGTATCAGCTCCTGAATATTGTGCCTGAGCAGATGACCTCGGTTTGCGGAAAATCATTGATGGCGAAGAGTATGTTGGTGATGACTTACTACTTTCAGCTTGATTGGATTGAACTGGATCTAATGCAGGATTTATCAGTGGTGACAACTGCTGTAAATTGATTTCTCGCTGTAAGGATGGTGAAAATAGTGAATTATTAGGCTTGCGCTGAATCGAAGTTAGAGAAATATCTGTAGATGTTGGTACAAGTATTGATGGTTGAATTTCTGTCTTTAGTAGGGCGGTTTCTGGTTCACCGCCACTATTAATATGTGTGAGCAGATCGAGATTTGTCTGGGCAGCTTTGGCATTGATCACAAATTCTCCTGGTGTGAGCATTGCGGATACTGTATCAGAAGTAGCGATCGATTGAAGATCGATGTGATCTACATCTTTGACATAGCCACCAGTTGCATAACCAACGATTGGAGCGGGGATGATATCTAGATTCTTATTAGAACTATCGATCGATATTAATGGCACTTCTTCTCGATCGATCGTCGGTAATTCTGTTGTTACTGGATCTAGTTGAATCGCATGAGTTGAATTATTGGTTGGATTAGCAATATCATTAAATTTATCAACAATATCTGCCGACAGATTTTCTGGTTGATCGTTGCTTTGAGGTGGATCGACAATCGATCGATCTACCAGAGGACTAATCAATGAATTATCTAAGCTAAATTCGTCGTTAGATTTGGTGATATTGTCTTGCTCTACTGTAATAATTTCTGGTGTTTCTAGCGGGATGTCTTCTTTTGAAGATCGATCTGAATTAGATCGAAGAGAATCTGATAATTTAGGTATAGATTTAATAGTTAGATCTGGCTCAATTCTCCAGGGGAGCGGGCTTTTCGCCAACGATAACGGCAGGGCTGCTACAGTATTGACAGATTCAGCAATAGGTATAGGTGAAGTTTCGAGGTTTTCTGGTGTTGATTCGTCAGCGAATGTCGATATCTGTTCTAAAGCTGAAGATGCTTGATTAATGGTAGTAGCATCCAATGAATTGAGCTGAAAAGTATCCACATTCAATACCTGAGTGGATTGGAGATCTGCTGCAATTTCAATTGGAGTGTCTGAAGTAGTTGTTTGTTCTGGGTGAGGATCTGGATTATGAGCCGATCGTAAATTTGTGGGCAGAGCATCTGCTGGTAATGCGATCGGAGATTCAGGAATATTTGGATTTGCTGATTTAATTGGAGGGGATGGATCTAAGTCTCGATCGCTGGATTCAATCGTTGGTTCAGTTTCATTAGGTTTCGTAGCGATTTGCGCTAAATCGACAGATCGGGGTAATGTGCTGGAAGAGTCAGGAATAGCTGGACTGGCTATTCCTGACTCTTCGGGTGATGTGGTTGTCTGCGCTGCTGTGGTTAAGTGACTTTCAATAGTAGGTAATTCAGATCGATTTAGTGAAGGAATTTCGCGCACAGGTTCGACAGTTAAGGGCATAACCGATGCGATGTTTTCCGCTACTGCGGATCTCTGCTCTGACAGAGGTGGCTGCGCGGTAGTTGATGTTGGCGGTTGCAGATCGACAACGGTGGGCGAATCGAGCGGATTTTGGATGATCGGATCTGACGGATCTGATGGTAACCTACCTGAAGATTCGGGATTTGGGGCGATTTCGATAGCCTTTGCTATCTGTTCTAGTACGGGAAATGGAGCGAGAATTTCTGGGGATAAAGCAGCAGATTCGGAAATGATGCTTGTGGCTACTGCTGACTCCAGGAGAGTGACTTGCGGGGTAATGGCGGGATTAATTATCGCGGGCGCATCGAGTGGATTGGGAACGATTGAATCTAGGATTAATTCGGGCGGCGATGCTAAATTAGGTGCTATTTCATCAGCAGATCTGGATATTTGAGTTGGATTTATAGCTACTAATTCATTAGAATCTAAGTTCAAATCGATGGTTGTTTCTAGAAGTGGCTGTAAGAAAGAATTATCAATAGCATTTAACGCGAGATTGTCTAGCGATAAGGCGATCGAAGATTCCGGTGCAATCTTACTCTCACCTAGTGTTATGGGAGAGGATTGTAGTATTGATGGTGGTTGAGTATTGGTAGCAGCTTGAGGTACTTTTATTAATGATTTCGGCTGTTCGATCTGGTCGATTTGATTAGAATCTGATGATTTCCGATCTGGTTCAAAAGATTTAGCTTGTATTTCCCCTAGAGTTTCTATTTGCGTAGCGTTTGCTTTGGCGAATCGATCTTTTTTTGATGGTGTTGGTATTTCAACCTCTGCTGGATAAGCAGACAAAGAATCTAACTGAGGATCGATCTCGGCAGATTCAGCGGATAATACTGTGGTGAAAAAATCTAATACTGGACTCCCTACTGTATCTATTTGACTAGATCGATCGTCTAGATTAAAATGTGATCGATCGATCTTATAATTAAAATTATCACGATTTGAAGATCGATCAATCGGCTGCCAATTATCCCAGCCAATTTGTGACTGATTAGTGCTATTGTGGAGTGGATCAGCCACAGTATTAGCTAAAAGTCTAGATGCCTGAATTAATGGTTCTCGTGAATCTAGTCGTGCAATTTGATTGAGCTGAACCGCAGGTATTCGAGACTCTCGGCAAAGTCTAGATGGCGTAATTAGCGAATTACTCTTTCCTAATATCGGTAAATTTATTCCTAGTAAAGGTGAAAAGTTTTCCATAGTTAAGCGTCTGGCAATCACAGATTATTCAGAATCAAAGAATCCGGTTTTTGGATCTCTCGTTACCGGATTTCCCCCACCTGATTTTTTAGATATTGTTAACCCTTCATAGGCAATTGTTAATTCTTCGATCGCGACTGCATTTCCATCGGCTTGTAAGGCGGGAGTTTTCCAACCAACTGGAATCGCTCCAATTAAAGTCCAGCTCATCATTGTTTCACCAGATTGATCGAATAATAAAATATTAACGTTTTTTCGCCCCATCGGTTTGTCTTTTGCCCGATCGGGAGGTTTTGTTTCATCAAATAATTGATTCAACCAATTCCAAAAGCCTGGATGATTTGTCAAACCTCGTTTGAGTGTGAC
>JANNDQ010000148.1:0-2370 GCA_031387965.1 Chamaesiphon sp. OTE_75_metabat_567 | reverse complement strand
GATAGACTTCCTGCATATCTGCCTCTAGGGGTTTCCCCGTTGCCAATACTTCGGTAAAGGCTAGTCTGTCCGCAGCATTCCAACTCCACTCAAAAAAGCGAAATGTTTGGCGCATCGCCCGAATCACGCCAATTGGCAGTGTAGTAACTTTTGCTTCTTTATCTGATTTACTTTCGCACAGACTAATAATTTCTTTCCCGCTCCAGGCGCGATTACCTGCAATTGGAAAACTCCGATTGGCTGTTGCTGGTACAGACAGGGCGCGAATCGCAAATTTAGCGATATCTTGGGTATCCATGTAAGCGATCGGTGAGGAATCACCAGTCAACCATACAGGCTGTCCTTCCAGAATCGGAATCGCAAATTGACTAATCAATCCTTGCATGAATCCGCATGGGCGTAAAATAGTATAATTCAGCCCAGACTCTTTCAAAAATAGTTCTGTACAGCGCTTAATTTCCATCAGGGGCACGTTCGGATAGTTTTCTGCACCCAGGATTGAGAAAAATACGAATCTTTCGACTTTAGCCGTTACAGCCGCTTGGATTAGGTTAACTTTACCGTTCCAGTCAACTCGCTCGAAACTGGATATGTCTGCCGCGCGTGCGGTAGCCGCATCAATTACCGCAGTTATACCTTCAAATGCAGACGCGAGGGTACTAGGCTCGCAAATATTCCCAACCACTAGCTCACATCCCCATTCCTTCAGAAAAGCCGCTTTGCGTGGGCTTCTGACTAGACAGCGGACTTGGTAGCCTTCATCGAGGGCGCGTCGTGCGATCTGTCTACCTAGAGTACCCGTGGCACCAACAATCAATAGTGTCATCTATAAAGAATAATTAAAAATTATTAAGTCTATTCTTTAGAATATTAGCAGAAATGTCTCATGTTTGTTAACAAAAATTCACAGAGTAGATGGGAGTCAATCTTGAGATCCCATACTCCGCAGTAAATTATTCCTCTTCTGGGCCTTGGATCTTCAGAAACAGGAATCCCAAGCTCAAACCGACTAGAATCAAGCTGGAAGACAAAATTGCGGCAGTAAAAATCTCGCCCATGACTGGAGTACTCCTAAAGTATTTATCGCGCCCGTGAAGGTGGGCTAGTCTCATATATCCTAGCAGTTATCGGGGTATTGAATATCGATGTTTTACCACCAGTTAAGCGATCGACATGAATTGCGCTTGCTTCACCCGTGCAGGCATTGTTCGCGATGCTGAATGGCTCTACAAATCTCGGTAGGGCATGATATCTACGCTCTGTCTATTGAAGATTGGTATAAATTATGAGTAAGCCCAGATTAGCGATCACACTAGGCGATCCCGCAGGAATAGGGACAGAGGTAGTCCTCAAAGCATTGAAGGATCAATCTTTGGCTGATTACGATCTAACTTTGGTGGGTAATTTAGACTTGCTGATCGATCGATATCAGCAATTACGCCAACAGATTTCAACCGAGATTGAATTGGCGAACCCAGCTGACTTGAACATTATTGATGTCCCCCTAAATCCAGCAACTCGGCAGGGTGTGAAAATTGGGCAGGGTAATGCAGCCAGTGGTGCAGCGGGTTTTGCTTATCTAGATCTGGCGATCGATCGCACACTCGCCCGAGACTTTGAGGCGATCGTCACCGCACCCATCGCTAAATCGGCTTGGTTGGCAGCGGGACATCATTTTCCAGGTCAAACTGAGTTACTCGCGCTCAAGGCGAATGTAGACCGCTTTGGGATGCTCTTTGTTGGTGTCTCGCCCCATACTGGTTGGACACTCCGTGCGTTATTGGCGACGACGCATATTTCTCTAAGTCAGGTAGCTCAAGCGCTCACGCCGGAATTACTCAGTCTGAAATTGGGATTATTAATTGAGTGTTTACAGACTGATTTTGGACTCCAATCGGGGACAATTGCGATCGCGGGACTCAATCCCCACAGTGGGGAGGGTGGACAATTAGGGCGGGAAGAAGTGGATTGGATGGATAGTTGGTTAGCGCAAATGCGGGATATGTATCCGCAATACAAATTACTCGGATTATTACCACCGGATACGATGTGGGTGAAGCCAGGGCAAGCTTGGTTTGGCACTCATTCCCAGCCCCAAGCGGCGGATGCTTATCTAGCTCTATATCACGATCAGGGGTTAATTCCCGTCAAATTAATGGCATTCGATCGAGCAATTAACACCACGATCGGTCTACCATTTGTAAGAACTTCACCGGATCATGGGACGGCGTTTGATATTGCGGGATTGGGGATTGCGGATGCGCGAAGTATGATAGAGGCGATTAAGTTGGCCGCTAAATTGGTTGAGAGTCGATCTCGAATTAACGAAAGGCGACTAACTCAGATCTGAAGATGGAATTTCACCCGAAC
>JANNDQ010000107.1:0-3044 GCA_031387965.1 Chamaesiphon sp. OTE_75_metabat_567 | reverse complement strand
ACCGATCGAACTTCGCCGCCTTTTCTTTTTATAAATACTGCGGTTTTAGTAACATTAAGTAGAGACCAATCGCTACTACCGATTTTTTGACCGACTTTCACTGTTTTACTTTGTTTATCGATCTCAAAAATAGCACTTTGATTACCGTTAGTTGGGATTGTTTTGACTAGAGCGATAATGTTTTTGGTGGCAGATGGAGGAATGGAGCGAGTTGCTGTGACAGTCGCTGGAGTGGGATTGGGCGTAGCGGGGACAGGCTCAACGGTGGGATCGATAGTCGGATTGATGGGCGTGGCGGGGGGATTGGCAGCGATAATTGCTTGAACTTTCGCATCAGATTCAATTTTGGCAACAGATTTTTGCATGTAGTCAGCAAATTTAACATCATTTGCCGAAACTTCTGGCTGTGATCGGAAGGGCAGCCAATTAGTATCGATTGCTGGCAGCTCAATTTTGCCTTCATTCACTAGCCACGTTAATAAACCACCAGCAGCAGCGCCAGTAATCCCAGCACCGATTAAAACTTTCAGCCACAGCGGTAATCGACGTTTGGGTTTAGCTACGGTTGGTTGTGGTGGATCGATTCTCATGCTGAGAGGCTCTGCCAACGGTTCAGCAGACAGGTGATCTGTGTGCTGGTTGCTCTGTCCAAAGCCTGCACCAGCTGATTGGGGTGGATAGCTGGGGTTTTGTTGTTGATAGTTGGTGTAGTAAGATTGGTCGGTTGAATACCCGCGATAGCCAACAGGTTGGATTGCCGAAGATTGGATATCATCTTCGAGATCGCCACTGAGTAATTCGTCGATATCGGTAAATAATCGATCGATCGATCGATCTGCATGGGCATTAACTTTAGCAAGGATCTCGCGGTTGAGTGGCGATTGGGACGATGCGGGATTTTGGTTAGTCATTAGTTAGGGGGTAGGGGTTAGGAATTAGTTTACCTCAATTTATTTGTTCTAATTGGGATGAAATTACTGCATTCGATCGATTGTCCGATATTGAACTGCTTCGGCGATGTGGGATGGTTCGATCCGATCTGCATCAGCTAGATCGGCAATTGTGCGGGCGACTTTGATGATGCGATCGGCTGCTCTTGCTGATAATCCTAACTTACGAATGGCTGTTTCTAGCAATTCCCGACTGCGATCGTCAAGCGGACACCAGGTGCGGAGTTCCCGGCTCTGCATCTGGGCATTACAAACAATGCCTGGGGCGGACTGAAATCTCTGGCTGGCTTTGTCACGGGCAGTTTGAACGCGGGGACGCACCGTCGCCGAATTTTCTCCCGTTGGCTGTTGGGTAATCTCTTCTGGCTTGAGCCGATTTACGGCTACTTGCAGGTCGATTCGATCCATGAGTGGGCCAGACAGCTTTGCCCAATAGTTCTCGCGCTGACGGGGATTACAGGTACAAGCTTGGATGGTATCGCCATAGTAACCGCATGGACAAGGATTTGTACTCGCGACGAGGGTAAACTGGGCAGGGAAGGAGACAGACTGACGGGTGCGGGAAATTGTCACGTAGCCATCTTCAAGCGGTTGACGCAAAAATTCTAGTACATCCCGCTTGAATTCAGTTAATTCGTCCAGAAATAATACGCCGCGATGGGCGAGGGAAATCTCGCCAGGGCGGGGAAAGCTGCCACCACCAACCAGGGCTGGCCCCGATGCTGAGTGGTGAGGGCTGCGATAAGGTCTGTCACACACCAGAAAACCCCGCTCCTTGAGCAAGCCAGCGACAGAGTGAATTTGCGTGACTTCCAGTGCTTCAGCAAAAGAAAGGGGTGGCAGAATGCCTGGTAAGCGGCGGGCTAGCATTGTTTTACCACTACCTGGCGGCCCGACGAAAATCAGATTGTGTCCGCCTGCGGCAGCAATTTCGAGGGCGCGGCGGGCGTGTGCTTGTCCTTTGACATCATGGAGATCGGCATAGTCCAGTTGGGTTTGGGCTAATTTACCAGTGATATCTACTTTGACTGGCTCAAATTGTTCGGGGTGATTGAGAAATGCCACAACTTCACCGAGATTTTGTAATCCATAGACATCTAAGCCCTGAATTACGGCTGCTTCACAAGCATTTGCAGCCGGTACCACCAAGCCAGTCATCCCCATCTTTTTGGCAGCGGCGGCGATCGATAATACTCCCGTGACAGCTCTTAAACTCCCATCTAAGGACAGTTCTCCTAAAAATAGGTAATCCCCCAATAACTCGCCACTTACTTGGTCTGAGGCGGCAAGGATGCCCACACAGATCGGTAGATCAAAACTAGGGCCTTCTTTGCGTAAATCTGCGGGAGTCAAATTGACGACAATCCGTCGCATTGGATAAGCAGATCCAGCATTTTTGATCGCTGTTTTGACCCGTTCTTTGCTCTCTTGGACTGCGAGATCGGGCAATCCGACGACAGTAATTCCTGGCAATCCATTGGCAACATCGACTTCTACGCCTACTTTGACGGCATCAATGCCGATAATTGTGGCACTCCAAACTCTGGCTAGCACAGCACTTTTCCCATTTACTCACGATCGTTCCCATCAGTTAAGCATGAGACTTCAGCTGCTGACAATGAGTAAATGTCGGAAGTTATTAGAAGAGGGTAGGTTTTGTTTAAAATCGAACATAACATCGACATTAGATGGCATTGTCTTGTCGCACACAAACGGGAGGGAACCTCCCGTTCGATGCGCCGCAAACCTACCCCTACAGATCCATTGACGAATCGATAACGCATTTTGCGAGCCAAGCGTAGGGGCTGGTTTATGCTAATAATTGTCGGCGAATACCATCATCTTCGGGCAAAACCTGCCCTCCCTGACTCGATCGAGTTAGGTAGTGTTAATTTTTGTGTTAGGTTTTGATTGGTGGTTTGTTTTGACAAAGATATCAAAGCTGTATAGGTTTGCTAAAATCAACCAAACTTTTCCCTAAAGCCTAAAGCCTAATACCTAAAGCCTAACTATGAATCTCTCGACACTAATCCTTGCTGCTCTTGCCGTTGGCATGATGTTTGGAACTGTCTTAAATACTACATTTCCACTCGC
>JANNDQ010000083.1:0-1792 GCA_031387965.1 Chamaesiphon sp. OTE_75_metabat_567 | reverse complement strand
AGGTCTTCAGCCAGGTAGGTTCGGTCACAGAAGCCATTGCCGCTAACAATGCAGGTGTTGACGCGATTGTCGTTCAAGGGATCGAAGCGGGAGGCCATGTCAAGAGTCGGATCTCGCTGTCCACCATCGTTCCAGCGGTCGTTGAAGCGGTTCCCGCCGTGCCTATCATCGCCTCTGGAGGGATTGCCACGGGTCGAGGAGTGGTATCAGCCCTCAGTCTTGGGGCACAAGGTGTATCGATGGGGACACGGTTTCTCTGTAGTACTGAAGCCGCTGTGACTCTTGCTTACAAGGAACGGGTCGTCAGCAGCACTGCTGAGGACACAGTATACACGACACTTTTCGATGTCGGCTGGCCTGATGCGCCACACCGAGTGCTACGCAATACAGCGTTCGCGGAATGGGAGAGCGCAGGCCGCCCCGCCGATGGTCAACGTCCGGGTGAGGGGACGATCGTGGGTACCGTTCCTGTAGGTGGCACCATTATGGAAGTGCCGAAATATGCGGCGATGATTCCCCTCACTGACTTCAAGGGGGATATGGAATCCGTCGCTCTGTATGCGGGTGAGTCATGCAGTCTCATACATGATATTAAGCCAGCCGCGCAGATTGTCCAGGATGTAGTGCGAGAGGCTGAAGCGGCGATCGCGAACCGCTGCCTTGAGCAGGTCGCGACTATGTAGCGGTGAATGTAAGGTTTCGGGTCACGATTCTCCGGGGGAGAGGCTACGCCAACGAGAGTGTTATAGGCAAATAAATCAAGGAGAATACTCATGAACACACGCAAACTCGGTTGTCAAGGACTTGTTGTTTCAGAACTAGGATTTTGCGCTCAAAGGAGTAGCAGCAGGCGATCGCTACCCCGCCGATGTAACTGCGCTGCAACAGACATTAACCAACAGCAAACGTTAGAAATTAAATTCCAGTCATTACACCACTACATCATGCTCAAGGAGATGTGAATGGAGACTGAAT
The DNA here is from genome assembly GCA_031387965.1 of Chamaesiphon sp. OTE_75_metabat_567. Taxonomy (GTDB): domain Bacteria; phylum Cyanobacteriota; class Cyanobacteriia; order Cyanobacteriales; family Chamaesiphonaceae; genus Chamaesiphon. Next base: position 817 of record JANNDQ010000083.1, on the reverse strand, counting down.
ACTACGACGACATAATTATCGGTAGCGGCAAAGCGGGTAAAACACTTGCACCTGCGCTAGTTGCTGCCGGACGTAAAACCGCTCTGGTCGAACGCAGCTTAAACATGATTGGTGGCGGGTGCATTAATATCGCCTGCATTCCCACCAAAACGATGGTGGCAAGTGCCAATGTGGCAAATGTAGTCCAAAACAGTGCTGCTTATGGTGTGAATGCCAATGTACCCATTGTCGATTTAAAGGATGTTATCCGACGTAAACGATCGGTTGTTGAGTCCATGCGTGACATGAACTTACATAATCTAGAAACTGCGCTGGGCCACGAACTGATCATTGGAACAGGACGGTTTGTTTCTCCCAAGATTGTTGAGGTGATTGGCGATGGAACGACTCGGTTACTCACCGCAGAACGGTTCTTTATTAATACTGGCACCCGCCCGTTGATTCCATCCGTACCGGGACTCAAAGAAGCTGGTTTTTTGACGAGTGAATCGCTCATGGAGCTAGAACAGTTGCCTGAGCATCTAATCGTGCTCGGCAGTGGCTACATTGGCTTGGAGTTTGCTCAGATGTTTCGGCGCTTTGGCTGTCGCGTGACCGTCATTGGTCAAAGTGGGCAAATCCTGTCGCAACAAGATCTAGATATGGCGATCGCCGTTCAAACAATCCTAGAACGAGACGGTATTGAATTCTTGCTGAAGGCGAAGGTATTGAGAGTTGAGCGCGCTGAAAATGCGACTAAACTTCAGCTCCAAATTGCCGATCAAGAAATAGAACTCCAGGGTTCGCATTTACTCGTTGCCGTCGGTCGTGCGCCCAC
>JANNDQ010000081.1:0-2889 GCA_031387965.1 Chamaesiphon sp. OTE_75_metabat_567 | reverse complement strand
TGTTGGTATTTCCGTTCAGACTGAAATTGCCCTCGAACCAGCCTATCAAAATCCTTTCGCTGAAACAGAAATTATCAATCATCTCAAATTTTCGCTGTATCAATATTTAAACCCCTTAACTGGGGGCATGGATGGAAATGGCTGGCCGTTTGGACGTCCCGTCTACACCTCTGATATTGTCGCATTGATGCAAAAAATACGCGGTGTCCGCTATCTCGGAGCCGTTTTGCTGTTCCCAATTCGCAAGCAAGGTGATACTTGGCGACGACAACCAGCACCAGAAGCCGCGATCGATCCAGGCATTAATGGGACAGTTTGTTCCTGGCTGGACGATCGATTGCGATCGAGCCATGTGATTAATATTTTGACGCGGTGATGAGTTGCGGAGATCTACCCACCCGCACTATAAATGGTGCTGCCTTACGGGCACCCCTCCTGGGAGGGGATTTTCCAGCCTAAAGCCTAAAGTCTAAAGTCTAAAGCCTAACCCCTAAATCATGGTTCAAAGTCGCCTTCAAACTCCAATTAGTATTCAACTCACGCCGATGCGGATTCCTGAGGCTGTGCCTCATGCTTCGGGTTGGACTTTTATGAATTCGGGGGGGATGGATGTTGCAGATCGACCTGGATTGCTGTTACAGCCAGATACACCGAGCGAGATGATGGTGCAGATCCAAAATTTAGAACGTCATGCTTTGCAGGTAAATTTGACGTTGAAGGTTGAGGGAAATTTCCCGATCGAATGGTTCTCAATTCATACTGAGGGTAATGAAATTGCGCCTGGAGCGCAGATGGATGCGGTGATTTACTTCCAGGTGCCTAAATCATTTTTTGAAGGGCGAGAGGCGATTACACCAGATGGTAATCGTAAATTAGATATTGATTTTTTCAGCTTGCTAACCATTCAAATCGATCGCGATACAGATCGATCGAAAACTTACTACGAGGAGTTTAGCCTCCACATTCGTCCTTACAGTGCCTACATGGATTTTCTCCCCGTGTTGTACCGTGAAGTCGATTTTATCGGGCGGTTCATGAAAATCTTCGAGCAAGCTTTTCAACCGATTATCGATAGTTTTGAGGTGATGTGGGCGAACCTCGATCCACTCACAGCACCAGAATTACTCCTCCCATTCTTATCTCACTGGGTGGGGTGGGATCTCGATCCGATTCTCGATCTCAAGCAACAGCGACGGTTAATGCGCCGGGCGATCGAACTCTATACTTGGCGCGGAACAAGGCGAGGTTTGCGATTGTATCTACACCTATATACAGGCTTACCGCTAGATGACGATATCCCCGATGAAAGCGCCAAACATATCAGTATTACTGAACCCATCGGTGAGAGTTTTGTCGTTGGCGAAGCCATTATTGGCGAGGCGATCTTAGGCGGTGGTAGAGCCTTTCACTTCGCAGTTCAACTACGTCCAGATGCCTCTCTCCAAATCGAAGAAGCCCTAGTCAGGAAAATAATTGAACAGGAAAAACCAGCTTTTTGTAGTTATGAATTATCGGTAATTAGGGGTTAGGCTTTGGGCTTTAGGCTTTAGGTGTTTTGGACGCAAGCGTCCCTTCCTAAAACTTAATCCCTAATCCCTAATGTCCTAATCCCTAAAGCCTAAAACCTAAAACCTAAAGCCTAAATCATGTCTCACCCCTTCCCTACGCCCCCAATTCAACCTTTTGAACGCTTGCAAGCTACCGATGGTTTATTAGTCAATGCCGATCGGTGGCGGAAGGCGCATGACTATCATCGACGGCGACAGAATGCTCATTATCAATCACTCAATCAACCAGGAATTGTCTGTGGGTTGGGAGTGCAAGTGATTGCTGCACCTAAACAAGTAGAGGCTAAATATCGAGATAAGCGGTGGTTAAAAATTCAGCCAGGGATTGCGATCGATCTGGCTGGTAATGTGATCGTTGTGCCCGAAGCGGTGGAATTTAGGATTGCGACTACGGTAACTGGAGCGGAGCCAGTTTTGCTATATCTGACAGTTAGTTATATCGATCCTGATGAATTGCGCCAAAAACAGCAGGTAGAAATGGTGCAAGAAACATTTCGGATCGATGAAAAAAGTAGCACTCCAAGTAGCTCAGAAATCGAAATCTGTCGGGTGTTACTGCAACCAGGTGAAGTAGTGGTTTCTCAAGCCAGTGAAGTATTTTTCCCTGGTTATAATAATCTCGATCTGCGGTATCGTCGTCAGGCTCAGACTCGACCCCAATCGATCGCGCGGATGGCTCAAGTCAACCATGCCGATCCAGATTGTGCCCGCAATTTCTTTAATCTCGCGTATCTATCCCAAGCGGTAGAATCCCTCTGTGCCAATCTCCGAGGCACCGATGAAGTAGCTCAGGTGACGCTCTCTGAAAACCTGACAGAATACGATTTACTTTATCTCACTGGCAAACAAGGTTTATCACTCAATAATCAAGAAGTGATCGCGCTCCGTAGCTATTTAGATGCTGGTGGGGTGCTATTAGTAGATGTACCCTTAGATGCTCAACCATTAATTGATAGTGTTCAATCTTTGGCTGCATTAGTCGGATCGCCATTGAAACCGCTCGAAGAATTGCGCCGCGATCATCCTTTACGCATTCGCCCATTTTTGTTCGCAGCTTTACCTGCGATCGATAAGCGAGCTGTGCGATTATTTAGTGGCGGTGGCATTGTGTTAATTATCGGCGATATTGGATCAGCATGGGGGATCGATCGAGAACTAACTTTATCTAGGATGGTGATTCGCAGTGCCCATGAATTGGGGATTAATATTCTTAATTATGGAGTTAAGCGTAGACAATTAATCGGTTTACAACAAGAAGATAATTTGGGACAATGGTAAGTAAGTTGCGATCGCTATTGATAAAATCAATAAACCCTGATTA
>JANNDQ010000074.1:0-8023 GCA_031387965.1 Chamaesiphon sp. OTE_75_metabat_567 | reverse complement strand
ACAAATAAAACTTCGCTGCGTAAATAGTTACCTAAACCACCTAAGAAATGTTGATTTAGCAGCAGTGCGGGGAATCCTTTGCGATGAAAGGTATTGCTTTGGAGCCGATCTAGCACCATTTCGACTGTTGTAGTAGATGCTAAAACATCGGGGCCGAGTTTTTGCAAGAACGGATGAGCGGCGATTTGGTCGTCATCTAATACATCAATATCTGAGGCACTGTAGAGCAGAGCAGAGCGCTTTTCGGTATGAATGGCTAACCTAAGCTGTCGATTGGTGGCTGGATAATCGTAGGCGCGGCGACTGTACCAGACCCCATAGAGCTGATTGTGACTATAGATAGTGAGCTGATTGCTAAAGCGAGTCAGCAGGGCTTTGCCCTTAGGGGTGACGGAGACAATCCGGGCGGCGGTGAGTTCGGCTTCAAAGGATTTGAGACGATCAAAAGCAAAGGAGACTTCTGTGATCGATCGATCTACAATATCCTTAGCAATTTTATCAGCGGCTAACTTAATTTCTGGACCTTCAGGCATGGAGTTTTGGACTATGGCTGGCAAAGATTTAGTGAAATTCATGTCGAGGATGAAAGTCACTCCACTTAGACTAGCTGCGTTCGGGTCATATTGGAATCGATCGAGAGTCGGCTAAAGTCTAATTCACCGATATTCATACTTAACAACTAAAGATTTGACTGTTTCTGGTGAAATAGAATCGATTTTTTCAGTCGAAATCTCGTGAGTGAAAGCTTTGGATTGACCAGGTTCGAGACCAATGTTCACTGGAATAATTGTTTGCTTGATCGCTATATCGTTAGAAATAAACTTAGCAACAATATAATAGACATACCGAGATCGCTCACTATGATTCTCGATCGAACCTTTGACAGTTAATAATGATTTGTCAACAGCATTGCGGACGATCGTCACATCTTGAAGTCGGAAATCCTTATTGATGTCAGGGTTGGTCGAACTACTTTGGACATTCTGGGCTAGTAGTCGATATTGGCGGTGAGGAGCCGCAGCTAAAATTGGCTGTGGCGGCAGCAGCTCTGGCTTAAAACCTTGAGCGGGAGACTTGATATCCAGCAAAACCCAGACCGCACTGACAAACATGATGACAGACAAGGACTTGCTGGTTTTCATACAGTGGTTTGTGTTAGAAGATGTGTATCTTGCCATACCAATTAGTTTAATAGGTTTGCTTTAGAGATCGGTAGAGTTTGGAGAAGCTTAGGCATATTGGCTGGACTTTGTTCGATCGCAAAGTCACACTACAAACAATGAAAAATTAGTCATGATTGTGTTCTCTTATTTGTACCCATTTAGACACAAACAATTACGATCCCAAGTTAAAATAATTTCTAATATTGGCAAAGTTAAGTGGCTACGCCACAATTAATTGCTAAAATACTGATGTATTTGGTCTTGTTAGCGGTGGCAATAGCCTAGCTGGAACGTATCGCTGACTTATAAAGACATTGTGGAGAAAATTGTCACGATCGACTCAGATCGTTGACAATTAAAGATTGTAGAATTAATTGCCGAGGAAGTTTATTGATGCAGCCGATTCGTACATTCAATGTTTCTCCTTCCCTGCCAGCTGCTCTGGAACCCTTGCGGCAGCTTGCCTACAACCTGTATTGGGACTGGAACACGGAAATCAAAGAACTATTCAGAAGACTGGATCGTGACTTGTGGGAATCTACCCGTCACAATCCAGTCGCACTCCTAGCTAGAGTTAGCCAATCGCGCTTGCAAGAAGTTGCGAATGATGATGGCTTTTTGGCGCATATGGAACGGGCGGTGGGAGAACTCAATACTTATTTACACGATCGCAGTTGGTACAAACACCAGCGGACTAATCGGGCTGGTAAGGAGTGTTTTGCTTACTTCTGTGCAGAATTTGGGTTGGTAGATTGTCTACCGATTTATTCGGGTGGTTTAGGAGTTTTGGCTGGAGATCACCTCAAATCTGCGAGTGACTTGGGTTTACCCCTAGTTGCTGTGGGCTTACTATATCAAAAAGGCTACTTCGCCCAGTACTTAAATGCCGAAGGCTGGCAACAGGAGCGTTATCCAGTTAATGACTTCCATAATATTCCGGTGCAACTTGAGCGGAAAGCTGATGGTACTGAGCTGCGGGTAGCTGTAGAGTACCCAGGGCGGATGGTCTATGCCAGAGTGTGGCGCGTGCAGGTCGGTGTTGTATCTCTGTATTTACTAGATACAAATATCGAGCCAAATAATGCTTATGACCAAGATATTACCGACGCGCTGTATGGTGGCGATTTAGATACGCGGATTCATCAGGAGATCATGTTGGGGATCGGTGGTTTCCGTGCGCTAGAAGCATTGGGACATAAGCCTAGTGTCTATCACATGAATGAAGGACATTCTGGCTTCCTGATTCTCGAGCACATGAAAGTGTTGATGCAGCGGGATGGATTGTCCTTCATCGAAGCGAAGCAAGTTGCTCAATCTAGTCAGATCTTCACCACGCACACGCCTGTGAGTGCAGGATTTGACCTATTCCCACCTGATAAAACCATGTACTATGTCGGACACTATGCTGGTGTCTACGGTTTGGGTAAAGATGAATTCATGGGCTTGGGACGCGAAAATACTGGGGATCTAGAATCTCCGTTTAGTATGGCAGCTCTGGCGATGAAGACTTCTAGCTTCGTCAACGGTGTAGCGAAACTGCACGGAGTCGTGTCGCGGAAAATGTTCCAAAACATGTGGAAGGATGTGCCGATTGACGAAGTACCAATTACTTCGATTACCAATGGCGTTCATGCCCGCAGTTGTGTAGCAAAATCTGTCCAGGAACTATATGATCGCTATCTCGGCCCCGAATGGTCGGAGAAATCGATCGAAGATCCAATCTGGCATAAAATTGACGCGATTCCTGATGAGGAACTATGGCGCAATCATGAGCATAGTCGATCGGAAATGGTCGTTTATGTCCGAGATCGAATCGTCGGGCATCTCAAGGAACGTGGCGCAACCCTGGGTGAAATCAACCGCGCTCAGGAATCGCTCGACCCAGAAGTACTCACAATCGGCTTTGCGCGACGGTTTGCGACTTATAAACGCGCTACACTGTTTCTGCGAAATCTCGATCGGATTAAGCACATCATGGTGGGCAATAAAGAACGAAAAGTTCAATTTGTAATCGCTGGAAAAGCCCATCCCAAGGATATTCCAGGCAAAGCCCTGATTCGGGATATCGTCCAGTTTACCCGCACCGAAGGGATGAGTTCGGTCGTATTTGTTCCCGACTACGATATCTATGTCTCGCGAGTGATGGTAGCTGGTTGCGACATCTGGCTGAACACACCCCGTCGCCCCCATGAAGCGTCTGGTACCAGTGGGATGAAAGCCGCGATGAACGGCTTACCAAACCTGAGTATCCTTGATGGCTGGTGGGATGAAGCTGATTACGTAAAAACTGGTTGGCCGATCGACAATCGCGAAGTATACTCAGACGAAGAGTATCAAGATGAAGTAGAATCAAACTCCTTCTACGATCTCCTAGAACAAGAAATCGTTCCTCTCTTCTACGATCGCGACAAAGACGGTTTACCCCGTAAATGGGTAGCAAAGATGAAAGATGCGATCCGCCTCAATTGTCCGACCTTCAATACCGCTCGGATGCTGCGCGACTACGCCACAACTGGCTACTTCCCCGCTAGCGATCGCAACCACGTTGTTACCGACAATAGCTATCAAGCTGGTAAAGATCTCGCCCACTGGAAACAAAAGATGCTCCAACATTGGGATCACCTCAAAATCCACAGCGTCGATGTCTCCGCACCAGAAGATATTAACGTCAATCAGTCGATCGCGGTTAAGAGCATGATTCAACTTGGTGATCTTGAACCCCATGATATCCAAGTCGAACTCTACAAAGGTGCGATCGACACCAATGGCAAAATCACCGCCGCAGACACCGCTGTCATGACCTACCAGGGTCAGGACAATGCGGGGAATAGTCTGTACACCAGTGAGATTGCTTACTCGTCTAGCGGCTTGCAAGGGCTGTCTCTGCGCGTCTTGCCCAACAACCCACATCTGAGCAATCCGTATGAACTCGGATTGATTCAATGGGCGTAAGTTAGGGATTAGGCTTCAGGCTTTAGGCTTTAGGTATTAGGGCAAGAAAAGGGGACGCAGCGCGTCCCTAAAGCCCAAAGCCCAAAGCCCAAAGCCCAAAGCCTAAAGCCTAAAGCCCAAAGCCCAAAGCCCAAAGCCTAAAAAACGTCCCGAACAGCATTTAGACAGTCTGTATATAGTAATTAACCAGCGAAATTCAATTTGGAACTTTCCATAATTTGCCATCGTCAAGTTAGCTAATCAGGAAAAATAAAAACCTGATGCTCAACTCAGACCAAATTTGAATTTGGAACAGGTACGCTCAATTTTACAGATAGCTGCCAAGAGTTGGTTAACCTAATCTACTTAAAACGGGAAACTCAAAATGAGAAAGAATATTGTTGCACTAGTTATGATTTGCTCTTCGGTAATGTCACTGGCAATCAGTGCGCCAGCGAAAGCACAAATGAGCAAAAATACAGTTGGGCCAGCTTTATCGATCGGTGGTGGAACTACTTCGATTGGGATTGATGGTAGATTTGGAGTTAGTGATAATCTATCCATTCGTCCGTTTGTATTCTTCCCTAGTGGTGGTACTGTCTTTGGTGCCTCCCTTACCTATGACTTCGATACTAGCCGCAATAGCAGGCTCGCAATCACCCCATTTGTCGGCGGTGGCGTAGCTGTTGGTACTGCTAATAATGGTGGCGGTAGTGAGACAATTACTTATTTCACAGGTGGTGCTGACTTTGGCGTGACTGAAAGCGTAGATCTCAGAGCTGCATTAGACGTGCCATTGAGTTCCAACAACTCATCGACTAGCGTTCGTCTTGGTGCTGGTTTCAAGTTTTAAATAATACGGGTCAACCAGTTTTAGCTGAAATTGGCACTTGATTAATAGATTAATTAGCCTTCTCTAAACTATAGGGAAGGCTTTTTAGGGTGGGTATTTTGCCACTCATCATAGAGATCAGGACGCTTCATTTGAGTTCGATCGAGTTGTTGTTGATATCGCCACTGGGCAATTTTGGCATGATTACCGGACATCAGCACCTCCGGCACCCGCCAACCGCGAAATTCGGCGGGACGGGTGTAGTGAGGATAGTCGAGTAATCCATCTTCAAAACTATCTGCGGTGAGAGATTCTACTTTCCCGACAGTCCCTGGAATCAGGCGGGTAATCCCATTAATCAATGTTAATGCGGGAATCTCGCCACAGGTTAGCACAAAATCACCTAGCGAAATTTCCCGATCGACAATATTCATCACCCGTTCGTCGATGCCTTCATAGTGACCACAGATTAGCACTAATCGATCGTAATTCCCGTGCAATTCCTGGAATAAGGATCGATCGATCTTCTGTCCCTGGGGACTCATCAATAGCACCAAGCTACGCTCGATTTGCGGCAGTGACTCAACCGCCAGAAAGATTGGCTCTGGCTTGATCACCATCCCCACACCGCCGCCATAAGACTCATCATCCACCTTGTGATGTCGATCAATCGTAAAATCACGAGGATTAGTGAGATGCACAGATGCAAGCTGTTTGGCTAGAGCTTTGCCCATTAAGCCACAGCCGAGTGGCGAAGTGAAAAATTCGGGAAACAGGGTGATGATGTCAAACCGCATGACGTAAAAAGACCGATCTTAGCTTGCTTATTTTAATTGAGATTTAGCACCAAAACCGATTTAGGGCGAATATGCTAGACAGTAGCCACTTGGCTAACAGCGAGATTTGGTAGCAAGATCTCTAGCTCTAGATTGGCGGCAGCGGCGGCTAATAAGTCGAGATCGTGCAGATCGGCGAGATAGGGGAGACAGCCGAGGATCGGTGTGTTAGTGAGGGATTGAATCAGCTCCGCCGGAGCAAGATCGGCGATCTCCGACGCTGAGAGCGGCTGAGGACAATTGAGGACAATTCCCTGGAGCTGAACATGATACTGTCTGGCTAAAGCGACATTGGCAACGGCTAACCCGATCGATCCGAGCTTGACAGGCACAACTAGTACCGTCGGCAATCGCCAATCCCTAGCTAAATCTGCGACGACTAGTTCGGCAGTGATCGGCGTACCCAAACCACCGATCGCCTCAATTAACGTAAAATCATAGTGCTTGCGCATTCTTTGGAGCGCTTGCCAAGCAATGCTTAGATCGATTTCTACCCCTGCCTGAGTTGCGGCAATTGGTGGCGCAAGCGGGTTGCTGAGATAAATCGGATTGATCTGAGCGATCGGTTTACCAAATACCTCTGCATAGTACTCTCGATCGCCGCTACCGCACTGAATCGGCTTGAGAATGCCCCAATTCTGGCGAGGATGATACTTTTTGGCATAAGCAGCTAAGGCTGCTGTCAAGACAGTTTTACCTGCTTCGGTATCGGTACTAGTAATCAGGAGCATTTAAATTAGTAAGAAGTTGATAGTTATCTAGTCCTAGTCTGTGTCGATATTGCCACTAGCTGGCGGCTCTGTCTGATTTCCTTCAGATTGAGCTGGTGGCGGGGTGGCAGTTTTAGCAGGCGGAACGGGGATACCGATCGATTCTTCTGGTGTGGGTGTTTTACTCGGTAGATTGTCACCTAAATCTGGGGTCGTAACAGTGCTTTGTTTTGGTTCTACTCCTGGTTCTGCCGGGGTTGAGGGCTTGCGGTTCCGGCGGGAATTGGGAACTACTTCCTCTGTTGATTCTACTCGATTCCGGCGACTGCGGCGGGGCGTGGGAGTCTCGTCGGGATCGACCCGATTGCGTCTTCTGGTTCGAGTCGGGCGCTCTGGTGCAGCAGTGGCGCTAGGTTTAGTCGTCGGTACTTCGATCGGTACCGGAACTGGGGTGAAGGTAGGAGTACTATTTGGAGAATTTGATTCAGGGGTGGCTGGTGATGGATTGATCCCGTTGCGATCCATGGGAATGGGAATACCCAGCGGTGCCGTAGATCCATTCACTGGCGGATTCTCAGTTCCGGGTGTTACAGATAGTTGGGTAACACTGAGCTTGAAGGGAAAGGCTCCACCGACTAGTCCGGCGATCGGTTTTAGTTCGATCGTGTAGTCACCGGAAGTACTAATCTGTCCGCGCCAACCGACAACTCGATCGGCTTTTTCGTCGATCGGTGCGCCGGATGGTGAGATGATCGTCATCAGCACTTGAGTGGCGACTAGGGGCTTGGCAACTGGAATCGACGCAGTTTTGGACTTGGGATCGGGCAAGGGTGCAGTCAGAGGGTTGGAGGGGATTGTTTGGCGTGGATCGCTACTCTGCTCGGTTGTGGGCACTAGTTGAATATCGAGATTTTGACCAGCAACTGCTGCAATCCGGTATCTCGCCGGAGTATTGGCATCAACCTTACCCTCTTTTTCTACTGCTCGATCCATTTCTAGTTGAATCAGATCGCCAGCGCCCAAACTTGGACTGCTAGTGTCGGTGGGGATGGTGGGATTATTGAAGTCAATTTGCTTGGGTGGTGTTGTCGCAACTGGGGCAACTGATTGGTTGTTGCGGAACTGAATTACGGCAAACCATGAACCAAAGCCAGCTAATAGTGAAATTAGAAGACCAATCGGAATAAAGAATTGAGGTTTTTCCCAAATCGACTTGACGTTGAGATTAGTAATCGCTGTTTGGACACGATTGTTGACAGTGGGTGATTCTTTGCTGGCCACGGCTACAGTCGGGACTGTCGATTGGGGATACTCTAGAGCAGATTTACCCAAATCTAGAGGTGTCTGCTGCTCGGAAATTTGCAGCGATTGCAGATCGCGACCTACTTCGATCGCGGATTGATAGCGATCTTGCGGGTCAGCATCCAACATCCGACTGAGAACCTGGGCAAATCCATCACTGATTGGTGTCCATGTGCGCCATACCCAGTTCATTTTGTTGCCTTCAAACAGGGCTGTAGGTTCTTTGCCTGTGAGCAAAACGATCGCCGT
>JANNDQ010000031.1:0-4430 GCA_031387965.1 Chamaesiphon sp. OTE_75_metabat_567 | reverse complement strand
GACTGGAACAGCACCTGATGGATACGATTCGGCGGGTGTATGAGAGTTATGGCTTCACCCCGATCGAAACTCCGGCTGTAGAGCGGCTAGAAGTCCTTCAGGCAAAGGGAAATCAGGGTGATAATATAATTTACGGTTTGCAGCCAATCCTACCTCCTAATCGCCAAGCAGAGCGGGATGAAGCGGGTAAGGGTGATACTGGCACGGAAGCACGAGCGTTAAAGTTCGATCAAACGGTACCTTTCGCAGCATATATCGCTCGTCACCTTAATGATTTAAACTTTCCCTTTGCTAGATATCAGATGGATCTGGTATTTCGGGGTGAACGCGCTAAAGATGGACGCTATCGGCAATTTAGGCAGTGTGATATCGATGTGGTGGGGCGCAAGGAATTGAGCTTGCTCTACGATGCTCAAATGCCAGCGATTATCGCCGAGATTTTCAGTCAGATTAAGATTGGTGAATTTCTAATCCGAATTAATAATCGCAAGGTATTAACGGGTTTCTTTAGTTCTCTAGGCGTATCACCCGATCGCATCAAGACCTGTATTAGTATTATTGATACGCTGGAAAAAGTCGGTGTAGCTAAGGTATTGACAGGTCTAGAAACTCAAGATTTGTCATTAGAACAAGCTCAACAGGTAATCGATTTTATCAACATCAAAGGTGATGTCAATTCAGTCCTCACAGCTTTAAATGAATTTGCAGCTAAGTTATCTGATGCAGAGCAATTTAAGTTAGGTATTAATGAACTAACTACCGTTATTAATGGTGTCCAAAATCTCGGTGTACCTGAAAATAATTATTGTATTGACCTATCGATCGCCCGTGGCTTAGATTACTATACAGGCACCGTCTACGAGACAACACTGATCGGACATGAAGCCCTCGGCAGTATTTGTTCTGGCGGTAGATATGAAGAATTAGTCGGTACATTCATCGGCGAAAGTATGCCAGGAGTCGGCATCTCGATCGGTCTAACTCGCTTGATTTACCGCTTACTCAAAGCCAATATTCTCCAACCACTTGCCCCAACACCTACTCAAGTAATGGTCTTAAATCTTCAAGAAGATTTGATGCCAATTTATCTTCAAGTTTCCCAACAACTCCGCCAAGCCGGAATCAAAGTCGTTACCGCGTTTGATAAACGCCCACTTAAAAAACAATTTGCCTTAGCAGATAAGCAGGGGATAACTTTCTGCGTGGTAATTGGTGAAGAAGAAGCTGCAAATAAGCAGTGTATCTTGAAAAATATGACTAGTGGCGAACAGGTGGTGGTATCGATCGACGTTTTAGCTACTGAAGTGAAACAACGATTGGAGTGATCGATTAAATATTAATTTAGATTTTTAATGCCGCCATCGCAAATGTGAGCGCGGCTGAGATAGCTGCTGGTGTCAGACGAGGATGAGCTGAAATAATCTCGGCAGAGGTTTCACCTGCGGCTAACTTTTCGAGAATCAGCTCAACAGTAATCCTTGTTCCAAGAATTACTGGTTTGCCCATCATAATTTTGGGATCTGAAACAATTAAGTTTGAATCAATCATATATCTATTTTACAATTCAGGCTTCCTACTATCATATCTCAACATTAAAGGTACGGATAGATTAACTCCATTGCTCTAACCAATTAGTCAGGATTACGGGTAGCCCTCGGCGTTTTCTAGTATTGGGATCGATGACTACATGTTTAGTTATCGCAGTCGCCGATTTTAATTGATAGTCGATCTCAAATCTATAGCTATCGATCGATCGTGGAGTTAGTTCGATGGTGATGCGATCGCCAGAGTATAATGGCTTGAAAAAGTCAGCTGATGTATGAGTAATGGGTACCGCAAATTCAGGATTATTTACAAATAATTGTAGATTTATACCTGATTCAATTAAGGAAGCTTCGTAAGCAACATGACAGATCGAGAGAATGCTTGCAAAATACACCACTCCTGCGGCATCAGTATCTCGAAATTGAATCGTGTAATCATACTTAAATGACATTACATTTCTTCTGATGGATTGGATTGTCCTAATACTGGCACGAGATAAGCAACTAATAACCCCACTATGAATCCACCACAATTCCGTAATAATGGTAACAATTCGCTTGTCCGAGTGACTACTGGCGCAATTCCAAAAGCGAAGAATAGAATTCCCCAGAGCGGTGAGAAAATCAGTGCCCACTGCCAAGCAAAACCGTCACCGGGCTTGCGATATTGTCCGGCAAATCCACAGATCACACCGCCAATCGCTGAACTGATCAACGTTAGGTTCCACTGTTCGTCTGGCAATCCTGGTACAACGTTACAACCTCCTCTGACTAGGCAAGTTTTAACCGCTTCCAGCGAGTCAATAATGGCGCTGTCTTCGCCATTCTCGCGGACATAGTACATATTCCCAAATCTGGTTTGCAGCTCGATCCAGAAGGTTCTAGGCATGAGTTTGTAGACATCATCGCCGACTCGGAAGTTGAGGGTATTGCCACCGCGCGAATCTGAAACGACGAGGACACTCTTCTCATCTAGTCCCCAATATTTGCGAACTGCACGTCCGGGGGTACGATCATACTGAGTCAATATTCGGAGTTTCCAACCAGTCTCAGTCTCGAATTTATCGATCTCTTTGACGAGATTTTGTTCTTGAATCGGCGTGAAAGTCTTCGCCAGATCGATGATCGGCGTTTGTTCTGTTGGCAAGAGTTCAGGATTGTCAAAGGCTTGTGCGGATGGTGCGATCGACCACACGGATATACTTAGAATGATGGCGATTGCAGATCCGAGCAGGCGACGTAATATCATTTTCGATCAGAGGATTTTAGAGTAAATTCAGTTAGGTCAATCGGTTGAGAGCGATCGATGAGTCTTGATTGCTGCTGACTTCAACGACTGCCTCTACTAATAAATTAATCTATTCTTAATTTACTTTACAATACTTTACGCTAAAACGGTTGTTTGATGAGAACGTATATCTAGAGAGATCGGGATCACATCAAGCTGTTGACACTTGTGAGAATATAAACCCAACAGCAGCTATAGGCTAGCAATCATAGATTTGGCTTAGTCCGAATATTTTGCAAGCTGCTAAAGTAGTGTTAACTGTGACACGCTCAATTAATTGGAGAGCGCGTAATCTCAGCGCAATAGGTTAGTGTACTTCACGTTCAGCAAAGGAGAAGCTATGAAACCTAAATCTGATGTCAAGATCGATCGAACTGCGTTCGAGAAGATGAAGAAAATCGCCCCTGGGTTTCTAGCAGCTAATCGAGAGGATGCTTCCTCCGAATATTTTGTGAGAGCGGTGCCAGAAGAAATAGCTTTCAAATTAACCAACCGCTGCAATTTACGCTGCCAACACTGCTATCAATGGAATGAAGACGGTCATCATCATAATCTAGATCGAGCTGAACAGAATGAAGATTTAGATATTGCGGTGATTGAGAAAGTATTTGCCGCAACAAATGCAGTTAAATCGAATGTTTTTTTGTGGGGCGGCGAACCGCTAATCTATCGAGAGTGGGATAAATTAGTCGATCTGCTGGAGCGAGATCCCCGCTGGACATCAATCTGTACGAATGGAATCTGGATTGAGAAACAGTTGTCTTCCTTGCTGAAGATCTCCGACAAGCTCGAAATGTATGTAGCGGTTGAGGGGTTTCAAGATGAGCATGATGGGATCAGAGGCAAAGGCAGTTATGAAAAAACGATGCAGGGAATCGATCTGTTATTAGAGCAAAAGCGACTAGGGAAATATCGGGGCGAAATATCGATCAATTGTGTCATCACTGCAAATATAGTCGATCGTTTGTATGAATTACTGGAGTTTTGGGAAGAAAAAGGTGTTGACACGGTTTATTTAAGCTTCCTTTGGTATTTGTCTGACCAGACTTCTGCTAAGATGGACACCTATTTTTCAAATAATCTCAGCTTTCTACCAACTGAAAATGGTAAGCCTAGTTGGTATGCGTATAAATACAAGCTCGATCCTGATTTAATCGATCCATTAATCACCGAACTTAATCGAGTTAATAACCGAAGTTGGAAAATCAAACTGCGCTATAACCCAGCCGTAGATATTGATGAAATTAGAGATTTTATTTTAGGTAGTGATAAACCTGCTCAGCAGAAAACAAAATGTCTAGCAATTAAAAATCGGATGGATATTTTCCCTAGTGGGGAAGTTATCTCCTGTAAGTTTTTCCCAGAATTCTCAGTTGGAGATCTCAGTACTAGTTCCTTACCTGAAGTTTGGCACAGCGATAAATTCAAACAAGTCAGAGCAACAGTTGATACCTGCGGTTTGATGCCTGTATGTTCAAAGTGTAGCCTACTATATTCTCGTGGTATTTAATTTAGATCGAGATCCAGAATCTAATTAGAAGATATTCAATGTTGGTACATGAATTTTTAGAACAAACCGCAGCGAAAACTCCAAACAA
>JANNDQ010000019.1:0-4352 GCA_031387965.1 Chamaesiphon sp. OTE_75_metabat_567 | reverse complement strand
TGCAATTGGGGACTCTAGAGGTATTTCGTTCGGATATTTTAGGGGTATTTCATATGGTAATGTCAATAAAATTGGTAAAATTGATGCGCCTGGACAATCTCGATCGCAAAGATTTAATTCTGCTCTAGTTTCAGTCAGCGCAATTTCTAGACTTTGAGATTTCTTCGTCCACTTGGTCAAAAATCGCTCGAAGAATAGTCTTAAAACTCGATAATGAACTGGGACTCTAAAGGCAATTATATTAGGTACACCAATCTGTTTTGACGCTAAAGCTCTAGCAACACCGATACTAGAACAGCCTGCTAAGATAACTAACTTTAGTCCATTATTAACACTCCGTTTAAAGGGTTGAGTGAGTTCTCCAATTGAGACACTATTGCGATCGATTTCATCATTAATCTTGATTCTACCGTCGAAACCATTATCATTTGCATGACTGTGCCCAACGATAATAATCACATCATGAACGTCATCAGAGATCGTCCTTAATAGAGCCTCTGGTGAAGGATTATCTAATGGTGTAACGATCGCTGATGCTGGAAAATAATCTCTAATCTCACTATAACTAATTGGCTTTTCGATCCCTGTTTGGCTGCCGAGTACTAGCAATACTTTGGGTAAGCCATTCCAAGCTAATTGATGTTGATGTGCTGTAGTGTGTGGTGCGAAAACGACGCTCACTGGTCGGTTATTTTGCATCAATTTGTCGGTAATAAATGAGGTTCGCTCAATTGGCAAAGATTGAAGCTGGATATCATCTGTACGGATTACTAATCTGAATAGTTCGTTGGGATTGGTACGAATTAAACTCTGAAGTAATTCTTCTCGAATGTGTAACCAAGCTGCTTGTTCTAATGTCTCTTTGAGCAACTGCTGAAGCTCGTCAATATCCAATCTCAATCCATCAACTGGATTGGCAACTTGACATACCATTTGAGTTGGGATTTGAATTCCGCCATAGTATTGACCCTGACAAGTTGCCTGTTTAAACTTTTCAACAACCTGCTGATTCAGGGCAACTAACGATGAGATGTTGATTAACTCATGAGCAACTTCATCGGGATTAGTCCTCATCGATCCAGTTTCGTCAATTGTCGCAAGACTTAAAGTTACTGAAACTTGATTTGAGCTAGGAATAGACCTCAAACTGATGATCCGAACATAGTACATAATTAACCTTGCACTTAAAAGAATGAGAATCAGCTAGCACCCCATCTTAAATTTAGCGTAAAGTTTAATATATTTCTACTTTTTGTTACATCGGATCATCAAAAATCTAGCTAATATTTCGATCTTAGTTAAATTGCGAAGGCTTCAACAATTTTAGTTCGATCGATCTCAATCCAAACATTGAAGCGATCGCCCAGACTTGCGGTAAAATATAGTTGAATATAGCTGTCTAACACTGTTGACCGACTATTTGTCTGGCAGAGTTGCTCACCATCTTCTGAGTGCAAGCTTAACTGTACATTCGGTGGTAAATAATTTTTGGTACCAAGCGGATAAACACGAGTCAAAATAGCATACGCCCGATCTAATAAAGGGACTACTGCGATCATCAACCCTAATTTATGCCCCTGAATTACTAATCCTAAATCTTTAATCCTGCGATGCCAATGTTCGCCAGCCGATTCGTTTTCACTGGATTCATGCGGTGATATTGTCCACAGGTACTCAGCAACTTGCCAGCGGAGTGTTTCATCAGTCGTATGCTGCATTAAATAAACTAATAAATCTATCGGTGAGTTAATATCTGTGGGTACATCCACTGGATGAGATGAACTTTGGCTTGCATATAAATGATGCACAGTCCGATTAACTTCTTGCAGACGATCGACTGAAATCCCCGGTGTTGTTAATTGAGATTGTTGAATCGGATTCGTGAAATAACCGGACAAAGGTACCGACGGATTGAAAATATCGGCAATTTTTAGCCAAGCATTGTCTACTAGGTTTGCCACATGACTTTCTATACTAGATACATTCACTCGCTCTTGATTAAACCAGCTAGTGACGCAAGTAATTGCTGGAGCTGGATGTTGATATGTACTCAAGTATTCTGGTGAATTAATAATCGCCCCCCACTGCTCAAAGGGTAATACCAACCGAGGCGAAAAAATAGAGCGGTGTTCTTGAAGGCGATTGATCGACATTTGCATATCTAGCTGCGATGATGAACCCAATTGGGGAACTGTACCCCTTTCTGGCGCAATCGTTCGACTGCTAACTAAATCACAAGCAATCCACAGCGAATCTAGATCGCCGATCAGATCGGTACTAGCAACTTCATAAACACGTAAACAGCGATCTAAAGTTGCTGTCTGTTGTAAATATTGGCGCGAGATAAAACCCCACAGATGTAGATAATTACCATCAATATCGATCTGAATCGGCACATAGTAATCAGCAGCCCAATTACTCAAATCAACCCATTCCTGGGGCACCTCGAAGCCCATCAGATCTAAATCTTGGGTCGGAATAAAAGCGATCCTGATATCTGAAATAGACAACACAAAGCCATTTACTAACTTACTAACAAATATTAAGTTCTTACCCTTACTCGGAAAAACTGATTCAACAGTTAAATCAAGGGATTTGGTGAGATGTTCACTCACTCGATCGATACATAGCTGATTGAGTGTTGATTGACTTAGAGTCTCTGAATAATTAAGATCAGTAGAAATCCAAATATGCTCTGGATATGTTGCTGTTAATTGTTGCAGTCGGTAACTAGAAATATTCATAAAATTTAGACTGAATTTAACTAATAATTACTTGGGCGAAGCGATCAATATTTATGTGATTACTAAAACTTAACCTGACTAAAATACCGATCTAATAGCTCTTTGGCAGCATCGATCGCTAGACTATTTTTAACAACTTGTTTATTGTCAGGATGAGATATTTGAGCATGAATACGATCGAGTAAATTTAAGTACTCTTTACCTAACCGTCGAGACACAATCGGCTGAATCTTTTTGATCAATTGGTCAATATCGGCTTGACTAAGAGTTTCCCACGGGACATGAGATCGATCGCGGGCGATCATCTCGGCAATCTCATTTTGCTTGAGCTTTTGATGATGACGTAGCGCAAAAATCTTCTGAGTTTCAGACGCTAAACTAGTCATGAATTGATCGACTATCGTGAATAATTGACCAACTAGTTGGCTGGAATCGTCGATATCTGGTGTTGATAGACTAGGTTGATGACTGATGGCGATCGATTGGGCAAAGCCCACGCTGCGCGAACGATTTGGATCATCGTATGAATAGATTCTGGGGGTATCCTGTGCCCGAATCAGACTCCCAACTAGTTCAATCCGAGTACGTAATTCTGCAACAGTTAAATTAATCGATAGTAATAATTTAATTTCGGCGGCAATCTCTTGCCAATGTTGCACTTCTAATTGATTTGTGCTGACTTCTGATTGAGCTAAATAGTTTTTAAATACTTTACAGATCGATCGATACGACTCGATACAGTTCTCCGAAATATTACTAACTAAAGCATCGCGGATCGATATATAACTAGACCGAGATACAACTCCCAAATTTGACAACCCAAAATATGGACTGATATTCGCCCTCAGCTTTTCAAAAGCCCGATACTTAGCAAATCGATAAGTCCATGCCTGCAATCCAATCAGTAAATTAGGTTGACGGTTAGGATTAAAAGCATGTAAAAGCTTTTTAACGGTCAAACTTCGTGCAATTAAACGATCGAATAACTCCTCAGATTGCTGCGATTTAGGGACTTTTCTCCAAGTATGAACAGCTGCTTTAATTGTCATGAATTCAATAAAATTAAACCAACAATTATTACAAATCGGCTGTTGGTTTAAGGCAGCTTGATATAAATTATGCACTATTACTGAAATTAGTTCTCGATCGATCAGCAAGACTCGATCGAAATAACTATTTACCTCAACCAGATTAGTTAGAGCTAAGTCGGCAAAATCGAGATTTCCAGCTTGAATGATGGTGCGGACAGCTACTGGATCGCATTTCCATGATACCTGCACGTATCCTGAAGGATGCAGTTGCCATCGATCTGGTACGCGATAAAATATGCTCAAAGGGTTGAGGGTCATAGTGTTGGGAAGACGATCTGCCGACAATAATTACTTATTGGGATGACTTCACTATTTTATGCACTAAAAAAGCAGCAATCCAATTTTATTTGTTGAATCACTGCTTTTTTAACTAGAATACGAGACTGAAACCTAGATGGTGGGGAATTTTGTTTTACTGCATAGATCTTTACCCCACCCAACCTCCCCTTGGAAAGGCTACGGTGTGTACACAAGTCCAGCGGACTTCATTTTGATAACAATTAGAATTAGTGCGAAG
>JANNDQ010000006.1:0-5640 GCA_031387965.1 Chamaesiphon sp. OTE_75_metabat_567 | reverse complement strand
AGCACGTCACTTCAGCCCCTAACTTTTTAAAAACCGCTGGAGCTACCTGGACAGCGGCACCCGCAGCGAGATCTAACACGATCTTCATTCCCGCCAAACTTGTCTCCGGCGGCAGCGATTCTTGCATTGCCTCCACATATTGAACGATTAATTCTGGTGTGAAATAGAGATGACCCCACTTTTCTGGCTCGATGATCGATCCAGATTGTCCACGGATGCCCGCTTCGATCGCTGCCTGCAAGTCCTTAGCTAACTTCGTACCATTTTCGCCAAAAAACTTAATGCCATTGTCCTCAGGCGGATTGTGGCTGGCAGAAATCATCACTCCACCGATCGCATCGCTAGTCGCCGTCAGATGCGCAACCCCAGGTGTCGGGCACAATCCCAAGTTCCAGACCTCAATCCCCGCCGAAGTAATCCCCGCAGCAAGCGCACTAGCCAACATATCACTAGAATTGCGCGAATCTTGCCCCACAATCATCGGCCCCACATCTTCAGCAGCTTCCCGCAACACCATCCCCGCCCAGTAACCAACCTGAAGCGCCAAATTCGCGGTCAGAATATCGCCTACTCGCCCCCGAATACCATCGGTACCAAAGAGGGGTGAATTGGGGAGATTAAGGCTATATGTGGTCATAAAATCGTCAGGGAAAATTGGGAGTTGTTTAGTGATTATATTACCGCAATGATCGAGTGGAATAGAGCTAGATCTACTTTGCCTCTAAAAAGTTTGCACTGTCTCAAACTATACTCATGTAGCATATAGTCTGATCAAAATCTCAGCCAATGTGCTCATGCTAATCAGAATAAAATTGTGCGAGATTTAAGCAAGAGTGACTAAAATTCGTGAAACGTATTCTTTAAAATCGCGCAGAAAGCCTGTTTGCACCGAAATAGTCACTTTCTTTCAAAACACTAGCAAACATACAAAATTTGCTCGAAAAACAGGAAATTTATTGTCATACCCAACTCTTCCGTAAAAATCAGAGCCTAGGGGTTGAGGATCAACTTTCGTTTTGAACACTTCAAGATTTGAGCACCATATATTAATCTCAACTAAAAATGATGCGAAATGTTAACGTTGCTACCACAGATCCAGCGCCTAGCGTAGTTGAAGCTTATATTGCCAGAGAGATGGCGAACTTTGCTTTAGAGAATAGCAAGCTGCTCATGCATCAGATCACTGTTCACATAAATTCTGGTGGCTCGATGGAAGTAAAGATGGCGAACATTCCCAGCATCGGTGAAGAAATAGCCCTCGTACAGGGAAGCGGGCGAGATCAAGTTTATCGAGTTCGGAATATTCGGCACAATGCTTATTCCAATCACACTAACTTAAAATCCCCCCCCAAAGCTACCATCACAATCTGGTGTGAGCGGGTTCAGACCTCATCTTTTTAAGGTTAGCAACAATAATGTCTAGCTTAAAACGTTGCTCTACTTGAAATCGATTCCAAGTAGAGCAATATTTGTATCAATCTCCTTCGGTAAGCACCACTACTATATACGGTTCGCCTCAATTTCGGCAGCGGCGTAATTCACATACAGTAGAGAAGTACCAAATGAGCCAGTTAGTAATTAGTTGCTAGCGATAAGAGGGGTACGGGAAACCACCCTTTGTAAAACTCTCACTTGGCACAAATATAGGGATGAGTATGTAATATCAATTAATCGCACGAGAGTTATCTAGCACTCGTCGTCACAATCCAAATCGTCGTCATTATTTAGGAAGTAGTTAAAGTATTATGGGAAAAGTTGTTGGCATTGACTTAGGAACTACCAACTCCTGCGTTGCGGTAATGGAAGGTGGCAAGCCCACTGTAATTGCCAACGCCGAGGGTTTCCGCACTACCCCTTCTGTGGTTGCATTTGCGAAAAATGGCGACAGATTGGTGGGGCAAATCGCCAAACGTCAGGCGGTAATGAATCCAGAGAATACCTTCTCCTCCGTCAAACGCTTTATCGGGCGCAAGTTTGACGAAGTGGGTCAGGAAGCCACGGAAATTTCCTACAAAGTGATCAATGATGGCGGTAGCGTCAGAATTGAGTCACCAGGACTAAACAAGAAATTTGCACCCGAAGAAATTTCGGCGCAGGTGCTCAGAAAATTGATTGATGATGCGAGTAAATACCTGGGTGAGACTGTCACCCAAGCGGTAATTACCGTACCAGCTTATTTTAATGACTCGCAGCGTCAAGCCACCAAAGATGCTGGCAAAATTGCTGGGGTTGAAGTCCTGCGGATTATCAACGAGCCTACTGCTGCGGCACTAGCTTATGGTCTAGACAAAAAGAGCAACGAGACGATTCTCGTTTTTGACCTTGGGGGCGGTACGTTCGACGTATCGGTGCTTGAAGTTGGCGACGGCGTATTTGAAGTGCTGGCTACTTCTGGTGATAGTCACCTGGGTGGAGATGACTTCGATAAGAAAATCGTCGATCACTTAGCTACTACCTTCATGAAGAATGAAGGTATCGACCTCCGCAAGGATCGTCAAGCCCTCCAACGGTTGACTGAAGCAGCGGAGAAAGCTAAAATCGAGCTTTCCAGCGTTACCCAATCCGAAATCAACCTCCCCTTTATCACGGCAACTCAAGATGGGCCAAAGCACGTCGAAATGACGCTGACTCGTGCTAAGTTTGAGGAAATCTGTTCTGACTTGATCGATCGCTGTCGCATTCCCGTCGAAGATGCAATCAAGAACGGCAAAATTGATAAGAGCAAAATCGATGAAGTCGTCCTAGTTGGTGGTTCAACCCGCATCCCAGCCGTCAAAGAACTCGTCAAACGGATCTTGGGCAAAGAGCCAAATGAAACTGTCAACCCTGATGAAGTGGTTGCAGTCGGTGCAGCAGTACAAGCAGGTGTTTTGGCTGGTGAAGTTAAAGATATCCTCTTGCTCGACGTTACACCTCTCTCCTTGGGCGTTGAAACCCTCGGTGGCGTGATGACTAAAATCATCCCACGCAACACTACTATCCCTACCAAGAAGTTTGAAACCTTCTCGACAGCGGTAGATGGACAAAGTAACGTGGAAATCCAAATCCTCCAAGGTGAGCGCGAAATGTCTCGCGACAACAAGAGCCTGGGAACCTTCCGTCTCGATGGAATCCCCTCAGCACCTCGCGGCGTACCCCAAATCGAAGTCACCCTCGACATTGATGCCAACGGGATCTTAAACGTCACCGCCAAAGACAAGGGCACTGGTAAAGAGCAATCCATCAGCATCACTGGCGCATCAACTCTAGACAAAACTGAAGTCGAGCGGATGGTGAAAGAAGCTGAGACTAATGCTTCCAGCGATAAAGAAAATCGCGATAAGATCGATCGCAAAAACCAAGCTGATTCTCTCACTTACCAAGCTGAAAAGCAACTCCAAGAACTCGGCGATAAAGTTCCAGCAGCGGATAAAACCAAGCTAGAAGCTTTAATCAAAGAACTCAAGGATGCTGTCGCTAAGGAAGATGATGCCGAAATCCAACGTTTGACTCCCCAAGTCCAAGAAACCCTAATGGCGATTGGTAGCAATATCTACGCCCAAGCAGGTGCAGGCGGCGGTGGCGATGATGATAACGATGCTGGTACTCCTCCTGGCGGTAATACTGGCGGTGCTGATGATGTTATCGATGCTGAATTCTCTGAGACTAAGTAATTGGTGGATAGAGGGTAGACGTTAGAGGGTAGGCTCTACACAGTTGACATCTGACAAATATTTGCCTTCACTTGCTCAGAAATCTATCAAAAACTGGTTTCCGATATCGGAAACCAGTTTTTTTGTGCGCATTGTGACTATTCGATCAAAACTGTGAATACTAAGCTTAATAACTTCAAGTTTCGATCGATATGTTGAGCGTGTCATAGAAATAAGCTGAAACCCTAGCTGGTGGGCAGTGCCCACCCTACACTAAGCACTAAGCACAAATAAGCACGACAAGACAGCCTAAAGCCTAAAACCTAAAACCTAAAGCCTAAAGCCTAATCCCAGATGAACCTATTTGACGAAATTATTCCAGCCCAGCCAGACAAAGTGAATCTATATGCGCCATACTTCATGAAATCTGCTGCCAAACGTAACGTCTTGCCTAAGGCAATTACGCTTTATCATAAAGGTGGACTCGGTGGTCATCGATCGATCGAAGGTGGCGAAAAGATTCCTTACGTGATTAACTGGGTTGTCCAGAATCTACCAGGGGATCTGACTAGATGCACAATGATGTTTGATGACAATGCCGATCTTACCTACGATCTCAATCTGATGAATTCAGAACTAGTGGGATTTTTGATCGACTGGCTCATCGAGATTCGGGATACCAATAACCCTGACTTCCCCCAGCATTTTTACCATAAACTCATGAAAATGGAAGAATAGTTGATGGGTCGAGATGATTCTCCGATCGGTGTAACATTTGATTTACAATCGCTAAAATCTAGTTGGGAACATCTACCTAGTCGATATTAGTCATTGCGATCGCAGGCAACCCAGCTTAATCTGATGATAGTGATTAGTCCCCGCTAGGGAAACAACGGCTGTATCCTGTTAAGGCGGCTGTTATTTTCAGGTAGTGATGTTATCAAAGCATAGTGCTTTGAGATTCTGGCTAGACCAGTCACCAGCGCTAATTTTGATGGTGACTGGCTGCGGATATTGAAATATTACTGACCGTTGAATGATGCAGTTAAATGACTAAAGGTAAGCGTGTGGGGATGGGTATGAAATACTTGCTGGTAGCTTCGACGGAAGCATGTAGTGGGAAATCGGCAACAATTTTGGGGATTGCCGATCGCCTGCAAGAGAAAGGGATTAAGATTGCATATGCTCAGCCAGTGGTGACTGGCAACGCCACCAATCCACTCGTAATTGAGGGGGATACCAAATTGATGGCACAAGCTTTATCGCTAGCTCCAGCGCAGTTAGGCTTGCCATTATTGATACTGGATGCGGCTCGATCGATCGACAGATTAACAGGAGTCGATCGCCAAGACTATGCTAAGTTACTCCAAGAAAGTGTCCAACTCCCCGGCGATCTGGTCATTCTTGAAGGTGGTGCCAATCTACACGAAGGAAGTTTGTTCGATCTAGCTACTGCCCAGGTCGCCGAATCACTCGATGCTGGGGTAGTTCTCGTCAATCGTTATGATCCAGTCTCAAGTATCGATCTGCTCATATCTGCCCAACGGCAGCTGGGACAGCGACTTTTAGGCTGTATTATTAATGATATCCCGCGCGATCGAGTCGAAACCGTCCAAACTACCCTAGTACCCTACTTAGAGCAGGTGGGGATTCCGGTATTTGGGGTCGTGCATCGGAATGGATTGCTGCGGAGTGTCACTGTCAAGCAGCTCGTGGAGCAGCTAGATGCGGAAATCTTGTGTCGTCCAGATCGGTTGGACTTGATGGTTGAGAGTTTATCGATCGGGGCGATGAATGTCAATTCGGCGCTAGAATATTTCCGGCGCGGGAATAATATGGCGGTGGTAACTGGTGGAGATCGAGCCGACATTCAACTAGCCGCGCTAGAAACCTCTACACAGTGCCTAATTTTGACTGGACACCTCAGCCCTCAACCGTTCATCGTCAGTCGGGCTGAAGACCTAGAAATACCCATTCTGTCGGTAGATCTAGATACCCTCACAACTGT
>JANNDQ010000743.1:0-5657 GCA_031387965.1 Chamaesiphon sp. OTE_75_metabat_567 | reverse complement strand
TATCGCAAAGTCGTGCAGGAGTTGGCGACCGATCGTTGCGATCGCGGCGCGTTGGGATTTATCATCGATCAATGGATAGCTCGGATCGAAGATGCGACGATCGATGGCGGTGCCAATCCTGAAGCTGAAGATTTTGATACTCAGGTACAGCAACGGCTGGAAGAAGATTTAGCCTCGCTTACAGGTGGGAAGGCTCCCGAAGACATGGCACGGGTATTGCGATCGATCTTTGCCCTCAAACAGCAGAATGATTTCGCCCAAGCTAGCGCACTCCTCTCCTGGCTCTCCGGCAGTGAAAACGTCGCCGCATCCTCGAAGCGAATCGCTGGGATTAAGGGCGATATTGGCTCCAAAGAGGCGATGGACTACCTTCAGGGCATTTTAGCCATCACCAAAGCAGCGGGCTACAAGGGGTTAGTAATCGTCATCGATGAAGCTGAAACCATGCTGCGGATGAAGTCCGATATTCGCGCTAAATCCCTGAATGGCATTCGTCAAATTTGCGATGCAGCCGATCGCTATCCTGGGTTATTCTGGGTATTTACCGGAACTCCCGAATTCTTCGATACCAATCGCGGCGTAGCTGGTTTAGCACCCTTACACGATCGATTAAAACTAATTAAAACGGGTAACTTTGCCAATCCTCGTCAACCGCAATTGGTGCTGACACCATTCGATCGCGATCGTTTAAAAGATGTTGCCCTCAAGCTGCGAGAGCTATATCCAACAAACCAGCGCAAACAATTAACTAAAAAAGTCACCCCCGAATTTATCGATTTATTAGTAGCAAAAGTCAGCGAAGGTTTTGGTGGTGATGTCGGGATAGTACCGCGTCAATTCTTACGTCAACTGGTCAATATTTTAGACTTAGCCGCCAGCGAACCAGACTTCGATCCGATGACAGATGGGGGTTATGAATTTACCGAACTCAATTCCGAGGAAGCTAGAATTCGGGATGGTTTACCCTACTTTGAACCAGAACCCACCGATGCAGAACAATATGCAGTTACCTTCTAATTGCGATCGAGATAATATCGATATATTATATGTTTTAGAAACTCATGGTTGGAGCACCTGTATCCTCTATCTCAGAGATACAACACATTCGATCGATAGTATTAGTCATGCTTTCGGCGATCCGATCGGAGATTTAGTGTCAGCCACTACTTCTCTGATTAAAGGTGCTTCAGAAGTTGAATTTATCTGGTGGCATGAACCAGGTGGCACTCAGTGGAAAATTGTCAGAAGTAATGACGAGCATCATAAGATTATTGTTAGTGTGATAGAATTATCTTCCGATTGTGGACATCCAATTACTCAGGATAAAATACTATTAGAATTTGAAATTAAAGTTAGTCATTTTGCAACACTTATTTACTATCAAATGAAGAAGATATCAGCTTTGTTGAAAGAGAAGAGTTATGAAAAAAATCGTTCTGGAGAATTTCCTTATGCAGAATTCCATAAACTAGAATCTTTTTTTCTGGAGTGATGCGATCTGATACTGCCTGTGATATCATTAAAAAATATGGGTAAGCTAGAAAAACTAATCCAGCAATTTCTCAACTATCCTCCAGAAGTGCGGTTTGAAGATGTCCGCTATCTACTGGAAGCTTTTGGGTTCGTAGAAATTCGCTCTAAAGGTAGCCACCATAGTTTCCGCAATGAAATCGGTCAAAAAGTAGTCATTCCCAAAAAAGGTGGACAGAAAGTTAAGGGAATCTACGTCAAATTAATTGTGGATTTGTTAGATTTAGCAACACCTGATGAAATAGAACCTGTACGAGATGATGAAACCCAAGACAGCTCCACAGATAATGAATAGAGAATCTCTAGATTATTATCTATCTCTAGTTTATTCTGTCACTCTAGATCCCGATCCTGACGGTGGGTATGTCGCGCATATCAAAGATCTTCCTGGTTGTTTTACCCAGGGTGAAACATTGGAAGAGACGATGGCGAATATTCAAGAGGCTAGAGAACTATGGATCGAAACTGCTTACGAAATGGGCGATCTGATTCCTTTGCCAAATAATACTATTGAATATAGTGGCAAACTCTTACTCAGAATGCCAAAATCTCTTCATCGAGACTTGGCGCAGAAAGCCGAAGTAGAAGCGGTAAGTTTGAATCAATATATTAGCTCGGTACTTAGTAGAAGCGTGAGTTAGATATCACCCGAATCTAAATAACTCACCCCAGCTTCAACCTTGGCTCGGTGCCAATCATCCTCTAATCCAAACTGCACTACCCACTTCCGCAGATAGCCAAAATCCAACTTTTCCTGCTGCACCTTGAGAATCCCTAAAATATCCCGCCACTGCTTATCTGACTGACTTTCACGCCGCCAGACTAACTTGCTAATAATCACATCTTCTGGTGATGCGTTGGCGAAGCCTCTCTGCCAAGAGAATCGCAACTTCTCCACTTCCAGGCAGAATATACGATCTTCGTCGATCAAACTTAATCAGATCGTATTCTTCCCTACCTGATATCATCAAATCGATATTCTCGATCGTTTCTAAGTGGGTAATATTTAGACATCGCAAACTACCCGTCATCACATCTACCAAGCCAGCCACATAGAAACCATTGGCTTCAAAATTGGCTGCAAGGGTGGGTAAATCTGTTAAATCGACTGCAATAACCACATCTAGATCGATCGTCGCTCTCGGCTCACCATGTGCGATGGCCGCCACTCCGCCAGTAATATAATAGGGAATATTAGCAGCATTAAGGATTTGGGCTAGTAAGGATGCAATTGCAGTAGGATCTTGACTCCAACTCATCAGATTTGGGGGAATATAATTGCTGGGACATTTTTCTTGTAACCAAGCACTAGCAATCTTCTGTGCGAACGCATCAGCCGTCAATTCAGGAAAACTCTGACGCAGACATTCGAGTGATAGCTGTCTGGCACTCTGTCTGTATTTAGCACCCAGCATTAACCGCTCAATTGTGGTGCGCTGACGATATAAATTAAAGCGGACTAAATCGGCTGTAATATTAGTATCGATCGATTGGGGGCAATATCCTGAAGGTGCGGCATCAATAGGTAACTGAGTTGGTGATAACATTCAATCACTCCGATCTTTCTAGATAGAATATATGAGTTTAATTCTACTGTGAATTTAAGATCTAGCAAATTACTGTTTGACTGCGGACATATTCTTTTCTAGTAAATTTAACAGTTTTAGACTGAGATCTAAAAATGGCTTAACTACAGATGAGCCAGAGCGATCAAATATTAGCGGAAAGTCGCTTTCTCGAATGCCCGATCCGCGATAGTCTGAACCAACTAGTGATCGACTTACTCGACAAATTATCTGGGGAGCAACCACTCTTGACCTTTCTGCGATTACTCATTGGTGAGTCAGGGCGGTTTCTAGAGTTGGCGCAGACCTTTGTGCGAAATTTTGAGCAGCTAAATCTCGAAAAATTGAGTTATTTACTTGCTCAGCATCCCGATCTCCATGTTACCGATCCCGAAATTACTGCTAGATTGTTTGTGGGTAGTATTGTGCATTATTATAGTATCATCCGGGAAATTTTGCCACTCGATCGCGATCGGTTTGTGAATGGTTTGCTCGACTTAATTGTTGGCGAAAATTGATATTGACTATAACAGAGGATACCTAAAGTGCTATTTTTCTTTCTGAAGAATCCGCAGATGAATCGATTTTATAAAAGCATTATGCCTCGATCGATCCTCTCATTTGTTTCGGTTTTATTTCTGAGTTGTGCCCCGACGATTGGGATGGTGGATGTTGTTCATGCAGATGCACGTATGAGAGGCACTATCAATGACAGTCCAGCAGAGATCGATCGATTAACTAAGCTTCTGAAAAGCTCAGATCCAGAAGTTCGCAGTCGTGCTGCCTATGAATTAGGCGAAATTGGTGAGCCTGCAAAATCCGTTATCCCTAAATTAATTCGACTACTGAAAGATTCAAGTCCTAATGTTCGTCGGGATGCAGCCTGGGCACTGGGACATATGGGAAAATCAGCAAAATCTGCCATTCCTCAATTAATTATTTTATTAAAGGATTCAGATCCATTAGTTCGCGGTAATTCCGTTACTGCATTAGGTTATATGGACAAGCCAGCGGGATTTATTATTCCCCTAATTTTGCCATTGCTCAAAGATACAGATCTATCTGTTCGATATCGTGCAACACAAGTACTAAAAACAGGAGAAATAACACAATTAATTCAACTGCTCGATGACTCAGATCTAAGGGTTAGATTGAGTGTGCTTCAGGCAATAGCAGATATGCAAACAGCAGCAAAATCTGCTGTTCCTCGATTAATTCAACTACTCGATGACTCAGAGCCAAAAATTCGAGGTAAAGCACTAATTGCCCTAAGTCGAATGGGCATGTCGGCAAAATCGGCTATTCCTCAATTAATTCCACTACTCAAAGATCCAGATTTAGATATTCGTCATAGTGCCATCTACACGTTAGGAAAAATTGGTACGTCAGCAGAAGTTACCGTTCCTGAAATAATTCCATTCCTCAATGACTCGGATCTAGGTGTTCGCCGCACGGCAGTTATTGCATTAGGACTAATCGGCAAATCAGCAGGATCTGCTGTTCCCCAGATAATTCCACTACTCAAAAACTCGGATTTAGACTTTCATCGTGACGTACTGATCGCATTAGGCGAAATAGGCGAGTCATCAAAAGCGGCTATTCCCCAGATCGTTCCATTCCTTAAAGATCAAGATCCCAAGATTCGTGCTCGTGCAGCCGAAACATTAGGACTAATTGGCAAATCGGCAAATTCTGCGGTTCCCCAAGTAATTTTATTGTTTAAAGACTCAGATGCAGATGTTCTCCGTAGTGCATACAATGCACTAGTAAAAATGGATGAATTAACCGTACTACTGAACAACTCAGATCTAACTGCGCGGAAACTCGCAATTGGTGGATTAGCAGAGATGGGAGAGTCGGCAAAATATGCTATTCCGCAATTAATGCCACTACTCAATCATCCAGATTCAACCGTTCGTTACAGTGTAGTTTATGCTTTAGGGCAAATGGGAGAATCAGCAAAAGTGGCGATTCCTCAATTGGTTCTTTTGCTCAAAGACTCAGATGAAAATGTTCGTAGCGAGGCAGCTGCCACATTCGGAGGTCTCAGAGAGTCTGCAAAATATGTTGTGCCTCAGATCGTGCAACTACTTGAAAATCCAGATCGAGAAATTCGTTATACAGCAAGAAGTGCATTAGCAATAATCGGTGAATCAGGGAAAGCTGCCATTCCCCAGCTACTGCTACTTCTCAAAGACCCAAGACCAAATATGAGATACAATTCCCTCTACATCTTGGGAGATATGAAAGAATCAGTAAAAACTGTCATTCCTCAAATTATCCCACTGCTCAAAGATCCAAATCCAGATGTTCGTGGTATTGCAGTCACTACTGTAGGACGGGCAGGGAATTCAGCACAAGCTGCCATTCCTCAATTGATTTCTCTACTCCAAGATTCAAATTCAGAAATTCGTGGTGATAGTGCCGAGGCATTGGGACGGATTGGCGAAACAGCAAAAGCAGCCATTCCTCAATTAATTCCGCTGCTCAAAGATCCAGATTCAGAAGTTCGCATAAGTGTAATATCTGCACTATCAAACATGGGAGAATCTGCAAGATCTG
>JANNDQ010000732.1:0-2096 GCA_031387965.1 Chamaesiphon sp. OTE_75_metabat_567 | reverse complement strand
AGCAAGTTCGATCCAACTTATGTTTGTTGAAGCAATTAATACGATTGGCACTCTCGCTAATGCTTACGAGATTGGCAAAAAATCTCAGCCACTATTGGGTAAGTTAATTCGTCGTATTCGCGATCGTAAATTAAATATTGTCATTTGTGGATCTGCTGGCACAGGTAAAAGCACCTTAGGCAAATTGCTGTCTGGAGAGTTTGATCGAGAAGATATTTTACAGTCTTATCAAATATCCCTGAGAACTGAAGAACTAGAATTAGATAGCAAAACGCCTAGCTCTATTTTAGTTTTGCCAGGTCAGTCTACTTTTTGGAATGAAGCACTAAGAAAAATTGCTAATAATCAGGTGAGCTTGATTATCAATGTTGTTTCATACGGTTATCATTCGATCGGTCAAGCTGATTATCAAAACTTCCCTAGCTATCAGCAAGGAGCTACTCCAAAAGAATTTCTTGATGCTTATATAAAAGATAGAAGAAGACTAGAAATAGATTTACTCGATCGGCTAATACCACATCTAAGTGTAGCTAGTAGCAGCAAGATAGTCATGATGACTTTAGTTACGAAGCAGGATCTATGGTGGCAGAATCGTCATCTAGTCAGAGATTATTATCAATTTGGTACTTACAATGAATCAATTAAAAAGATTCAAAATACTCTCGGACAGGCGAACTTTATCCATGAATATATCTCAGCTTCGCTACTGACAGAGAATTTTGCGGTGGGCAATGGGGAAGTTTTAGCTCCTGTATCAGAAGGATACGATCAAAAAATCCAATTAGTTAATTTTGACAGGGTTCTACAATTTATTGAAAATAACCTTGAAATTAAGTTGGGGAGATAGAATCATGAGTACGAATCAAGATGCTTCTCAAAAATTTCATCAGTACGATTCAGGTGATCGACAATTACTAGTAGGACTATTGCATGAATATTCAGACAAATTAGTCGAATCATCTCGCACTGTTGCTAGAATAAGGGGTAGCCAGAAGAGAGAAGAACAAGATAAGTGGCTTCCATTACTCTTCTTCTCTGCATTTTTTTCCTACGGCTTCTCACGGTTAATCTTGTATGTACTTGAAACTTATCTAAAGGCTAATAAAGATTCAAGTAGATTCTTTGGAGGTTTATACTTGGATTTGATGTTAAATTGGTTTCAAGTACTTTTTAGCAGCACTTTTGTATTGTTTTGTCTGGTGTTATTATTTGTCTTGAAAAGTAGATTTTTCGATTTTTTCTATTTTAACGATCACCATCGATTACGAAAAATAGAGAATGACCTCCTCGAAAGAGATGCTAGGATGATTGCTAATAGATTAGAGTCCGCAATGAGGTTAACAGTGGAAATTGCTGATAGAGTTGAAACTAATTTAGCTAGAAAATTAGAGCTAGAATTACGTATTGATGATGCTTCTTCCGCCCTGGAATACTACTATTCTGTAGTCAACCCAAAGTCTAAGTCGCAATCTACATTGAATAAAGTAGTTTCCTGACTTTATCATTGCTATTGGCTACTCTGGATCAGTGGGAAATTTTCAGCTTGATCGACTACCATAACGGCGGTTTTTCTGTGCCCGAAGTAGATCCTTCGGAAACTGGTGGCTTGCTACTTTCAGGAAGATTTTCTCCGCTTGATTTATTCGGATTTTGGTTGACTGACGGCGTTGGAGCTACTGATGGGGAAGGAGTGGGGTCTGGACGCGATCGACCTGGATAGACGCTGGGGACTGGGATTGGCACACCTGTAGGTTCTGGCAACGGTACATCTATCTCGATCGGGGGAGGTGATATTGTTGGTGCTGGTGTCTCAGATGGGCTAGGCGTAGGAGTAGGAGATGGAATGACTGTGGGGGCGGGTACCGGAATAGGTTTGGGAGTCTCTACTGGTCTAATTGGCTGAGCTGTGGGTTTAGGCGTGGGGTTTTGAATTATTACCGGAACGTTACAGCCAGTAACTTGGTTATTGTAAACCCAGCCAGTCGATCGATCTGCCATCTGAATCTGGACAAAGGCATCTTGCTCGGCTAAATAGACAACCTTAGTTCCGCGTGGGATGGTGGTCTGAATTTTAGCATCGCGCTGGGGTTGCGATC